>NZ_JAZEUN010000033.1:0-32597 GCF_037029175.1 Galbibacter sp. PAP.153
GGCCGCCGCGCCAAGGGAACGCCGTAATTCATTATTTAAAGCACATAAAAAAAGCTCCATTTGGAGCTTTAGTGGGTTTGTTTTGATTAATCCTTTTAATCAATATTGGGTTGTGGAGTTAAGCGTAAATAGGGTTTTACTTCCTTAAAGCCTTTTGTGAATATATTTTTGGCGTCTTCACTTGAAATGGCTGGGCTAATAACCACTTCTTCTCCATGTTTCCAGTTGGCCGGGGTTGCTACTTTATGGTAGGCGGTTAATTGTAATGAATCAATGACACGTAATAATTCATCAAAATTTCTCCCGGTCGAAGCAGGATACGTAATCATTAACTTAATGGTTTTGTCCGGTGCAATAACATAGACGGAACGTACTGTTAATGTAGCATCTGCGTTAGGGTGGATCATATCGTATAATTGAGCTATTTTACGGTCTTCATCTGCAATTATAGGAAAATTGACACTGGTATTTTGTGTTTCGTTAATGTCGTTTATCCAGCCTTTATGAGATTCTACACCGTCAACACTTAACGCTATTACCTTGGTGTTTCTCTTTTCAAATTCATCTTTATATTTAGCTACAGTCCCTAACTCTGTCGTGCATACTGGTGTGTAATCGGCGGGATGGGAAAACAAGATTCCCCAACTGTCGCCTAAAAATTCGTGGAAGTTTATTTCTCCTTGTGAGCTCTGTGCAGTAAAATCCGGTGCTACATCGCCTAATCTAAGTGTTGCCATTTTATTTTGATTTTTAGTATTACTCTACAAAGTTACTAGATTAATAAAATAAATTTTAAATCTTACTTATAAAAGATTGTTAAAGGAACATCAACTTTGTTGATGCTTTTTTTGTTTTAACTATTCTTTCCATTTTATATTGCATCCCATGCTCGGTTTTTGGGCTTTATAGATGTTTTTGCTCATTATTGCGGCATCTATGGCTGTCCTTATATCACGTCCGGATATCGGCATGCTGTTTCCGGGCCTAGAATCGTCAAACTGGCCACGGTAAATTAATTCCAAGTTTCTGTCGAATACATAAAAATCTGGTGTACAAGCGGCATCATAAGCCTTTGCAACTTCTTGGGTCTCATCGTATAGGTATGGAAAGTTAAAGCCGTTTTCCTCAGCGTTGATTTTCATTTTATCGGGGGCGTCTTCTGGATATTTATCAACGTCGTTACTGGATATGGCCACAAAGCCCACCTCGGCATCGGCATAATCGTTTGCAAGTTTTGCTATCTCTTTATTTAAATGTTTTACATATGGGCAGTGGTTGCATATAAACATCACTACGGTAGCTTTTTCGCCATAAACATCACTCAATTTAAGCTTTTTGCCGGATACTGTATCCAAAAGTTCAAAATTAGGTGCTTTTGTGCCTAATGCTAGCATATTACTCTCTGTTCTTGCCATCGTTTCGCGTTTTACTATTTCCTGTAAATTACAAATAAGCATTTATTTAAAAAAGAAGTTGGATAACTAGTTTTTGTTTTGGTGCTTAATCTTAAAAAAAAACTAAAGTTTTGGCTGCTTATTTGGTTGTTTGTAACTTCTTATAAACCTTAAAAAGGATGATAATTATGGAAAAATCATATGAAAGTTTGTCGATAGCCATCGATGAACTAAAAAAGGAGGGGTATACAGAGGATTTTAATCTTTGTGATGCCGGAGTTGAAAACAAAAGTCGAAAAACAATTCACGATGCCGGAACATTGGATGTGGTAAATTATTATCGTTTTGAAGGGATAACGAATCCTGACGACAGTTCTGTTTTGTATGTTATAGAGACGTCTAGTGGTGAAAAAGGGCTATTGGTAGATGCTTATGGGGCTTATGCCGGAAATGTACCAAGAGAAATGATTGAAAAGTTAAAACTTAAGTGATATATTAGCCATTTAAGCTTTAATTTTTTATTTAAATGGAACTATTGTCTTGGAACGATTTTTTAAAGGTAGACATGAGGGTGGGTACGGTTATGGAAGTGCATGATTTTCCAGAGGCCAGAAATCCTGCCTATAAGTTGATTATTGATTTTGGAAAAGAAATAGGGATACGTAAAACATCTGCCCAAATTACCAAAAGGTATAAAAAAGAAGATTTGATAGGCCGCCAGATTATCGGGGTTGTAAATTTCCCTAAAAAGCAGATAGCCAATTTTATGAGTGAATGTTTGGTGATTGGGGCTGTTGATAAGGATAATGACATTACACTCTTGAACCCGGATTTTAAAATTGAAAACGGGTTAAGGATAGGTTAAAAAAGCATAAAAACCGCTGTATATACATTATACAGCGGTTTTATTTTGTCTTTTTATATATCGTCGAAGCTAATATCGGTAAACTTCTCTGTAGTTACCTCTTCACCTTCTTTAGATTCCCCATTGTCTGAGAAATTTTCTTTTTTGAAGTCTTTTTGGTGACGTTCAGATATTACTTCTTCTCCTTTTTCGTCGATAATAAAATCGATCATTTCTTCTAAATTCTCTTTAAAAGAGGCAAAATCTTCCTTGTACAGATAGATTTTGTGTTTTTTGTAGTGGTAAGATCCATCGTCGTGGGTAAATTTCTTACTTTCGGTAATAGTTAGGTAATAATCACCTGCCTTGGTGCCCCTTACGTCAAAGAAATAGGTTCTTCTTCCGGCTCTCAACACTTTAGAGAATATCTCATCTTTCTCTACAAAACCTTTATCGCTCATAATTCCTCTAAATACTTTTTATAATTGTTAACAAAATCAAAAATGTGAAAAAAAATGTAATGAAACAACAAATTTTTTAGTTTTCTTTTTCTGATAACTGATTTAGGTACAGTTCATGATAGTACCCTTTTTTGTTTATAAGTTGATTATGAGTGCCTTGCTCTACAATTTCGCCTTCCTCGAGGACAATAATTTTATCTGCGTTTTTTGCTGATGAAATACGGTGGCTCACAATAATCGTGGTGCTTTTTGCCGAAACATCCTTTAGATTATTCAGGATTTCTTCTTCTGTTTCCGTATCGACTGCCGATAAACAATCGTCAAACAAGTATATTTGAGGGTTTTTAATAAGGGCCCTTGCTATGGAAACTCGTTGTTTTTGTCCACCGCTGAGCGTTAATCCCCTTTCCCCGAGTATGGTATCGTATTTTTTGGTAAACGCTGTAATGTTTTCGTGTACGGCGGCTTGTTTTGCGGCATTTTCTATTTCTTGATGGGTGGCCTCATTGTTGCCGAATTTTATATTGTTCTTAATGGAATCTGAAAAAAGAAAGGCGTCTTGGGGAACAGCGCCAATGGCATTCCTTAGATCCAATAGGTTTAATTTTTCAATGGGCTCGCCATCAATTAAGATTTCTCCCGAAGATACATCGTACATCCGGCCTATTAAGTCGAGAATAGTGGATTTTCCCGAGCCTGTTTTGCCAATAATGGCAAAGCTTTCTCCTTGGTTTATGGTAAACGAAATATTTTTTAATGCCGTTATGTTGGTATCGTCGTAGGTAAAAGTAACATCTTTGAACTCTATTTTTCCGTTAATTTTCGAAGATTCGCCGGTTGGGTTTTTTATTTCCGGTTTTAAGTCCAAAAATTCGTTTATTCTTTTTTGCGATGCTTCGGCACGCTGTACAATAGATGTTACCCAGCCAACGGTAGCCACTGGCCATGTAAGCATGTTGACGTATATAATAAACTTTAAAATGACTCCCGTGCTGGCAATTTCGCCGTTTATATATTGAATACCGCCAACATAAATAACAAAAATATTGCTCACGCCAATAAGGAGCAGCATTAATGGGAAAAACCATGCATTGACTTTTGCCAGGTCCATGTTGGTATTTTTTCCTTCCAGGGCAAGTTCGTCTACTTGTTGCCCTATTCTGGGCTCTATTCCATATGCCTTTATAACGGAAATTCCGGAAAAAGACTCTTGTGTAAATGTGGAGAGCTTGGACAGGTATTGTTGAACCTTGGTGCTTCTTTTGTGTATTATCTTACTTATGTTGTATATCAGTACCGATAATATTGGTAGCGGGATAAGGGTATAGGCCGCAAGTTTGGGCGCTGTGTAAAACATTAACGGAATAACGCATAAAAACAATGTAATGGTCTGGATGCTATAAAGAATGGCAGGCCCCGCATACATTCTAACTTGTCCGACATCTTCGCTAATACGGTTCATTAAGTCTCCGGTCCTGTTTTTTTTGTAAAAATTTAAAGATAGCCGTTGGTATTGTTCATACACTTCGTTTTTGAGGTCGAATTCTATGTATCTGGAAATATTGATAATAGTTTGCCTCATTAAAAAAGTAAACAAAGCAGACAATGCTGCCGAACCTATAATTATTAAAATATAGTTTAGGAGTTTTGACTTTACTTCGGAAAGATCTGAGTTTTCATTTAAGATATATTGTTCAACAACACTTACAGATTGCTCTACATATTCAGGCAATACCAATTTAAAAACGGTTGCCAATATGGTAATTAACACACCAATTAATAATTTCCATTTATATTTCTTAAAGAATTTGTTAATATATTTAAGTTCCTTCATTTCTTTTTTCTAAAATCGGTTTTTTTGTGAAATCCTCAAAACAAGGACGTATTTTAGCTTTTATATTGAAATATTCTTATTTTTGTACGTATATTTTGACGATATTTAAAATCAAAGCTAACACGCAAAAAAATAATTTATGATATCAGAATTGATAGCCCCTGCAGAACTTAAAAAAGTTGATCCGGTTTTCGGTCAACTTTCATTTAATGATCACGAGCAAATCGTTTTCTGTCAGGACAAAGATACAGGATTAAAAGCAATAATAGGAATTCATAACACAGTTTTAGGACCTGCCTTGGGCGGCACGAGAATGTGGAATTATGAAAACGAATGGGAGGCGCTAAACGATGTTTTGCGTTTGTCAAGGGGCATGACCTATAAGTCTGCAATAACAGGGTTGAACCTTGGAGGTGGGAAAGCCGTTATAATTGGAGATGCCAAAACACAAAAAACGCCCGAACTCATGAAGCGTTTTGGGGAGTTTGTACATTCGTTGAGCGGTAAATATATTACTGCTGAAGATGTTGGTATGGAAACTGCCGATATGGATACCGTGAGAGAAGTTACCCCGTATGTAACCGGAATTTCAGAAGAAAAGGGAGGCGCCGGAAACCCATCGCCCATTACGGCATATGGTGTATTTATGGGGATGAAAGCTGCCGTACATTATCAATTTGGCGACGATAGCCTTGAAGGTAAGAAAGTATTGGTGCAAGGCGTTGGCCATGTTGGAGAAACATTGGTAGATTACTTGTTCAACGAAGGTGCGCAGATTTTTATATCAGACATTAACGAAGCCAGACTTGCCGAGCTAAACAGAAAGTACAAAGCGGTTATAGTGCCCGGAAACGAAATATTCAACCATCAATTAGACATATATGCGCCTTGTGCTTTAGGGGCTACCATAAACGACGCCACGGTAAACGCAATAAACACTAAAGTAATTGCCGGAGCAGCAAACAACCAATTGGCAGACGAAAAAATACACGGTGCCATTTTAAAAGAAAGGGGCATTGCATACGCACCCGATTTCTTGATAAATGCCGGAGGGATTATAAACGTATATGCCGAATTGGAAGGGTATGATAAAAAAGAGATATTAAGAAAGACAGAAAACATCTATAAAACAACCTTGGATATTTTTGCACATGCCGATACGCACGATTGCACGACACATGAAGCCGCTTTGAGCATTGCACAAAATAGAATAGATAACCGAAAAATAGCATTGAAAAAATAACCCGGTTTCTAAAATAATTATATTTTTGCAGGGCGAAAGGATTTTTCCCTTTCGCCCTCATTAATTTATTATAGGCACGAAAGTTCTTTAGGCATGTTAACACGAAGACACATCAGAGTTAAGGTAATGCAATCTATATACGCATTTGTACAATCGGAAAACACTGATTTAGGTAAAGAAGAAAAGTTTTTGTCCAGTAGCATGGAGAATATGTATAATTTGTATTTAACCCTTCTTGCGCTATTGGTAGAAGTGCAGAAAATGGCCGAAGAACAATCTTCGCTTTCACAAAAAAAATACCTTGCTACCAAGGAAGAAAAAAATCCAAAACGAAAGTTTATTGAAAATGCAGTTTTACAAAAATTGGTCAATGATACTGTATTGCCAGAAAAACTGAAAAACAGAAATGTAAGCTGGGAGCTGGACGAAGAATATGTGAAAATTATATACAGGGCCATAATCGAGAACGACCTGTATAAAAATTATATGAAAACCGATGCCCAAAGCTTTAAGGATGACAGAAACCTTATGTTGGACCTTTATCAACAGGTTATAGCACCCAACGAAAAATTGTACGAATATATTGAGGACAAGAAACTTACCTGGGTAGACGACCTTCCTTTGGTGAACACTTTATTGATGAAGATGATGAAGAAGCTAAAACCCGAAGCTCCAGATGATTATTTCCATCCATCATTGTTTAAAGATGAAGACGATAAGCTGTTTGCAAGCCTGTTGTTTAAGAAAACCATTTTAAACAACGAGAAAATTCAACAGGCAATAGAAGGAAAAACCCCAAATTGGGATACAGACCGTATAGCCGAACTGGATTCCATATTATTGAAAATGGCAATCTGTGAATTTTTAAAGTTCCCATCAATACCGGTAAAAGTAACCATTAACGAATATTTGGAAATAGCCAAAGAATACAGTACGCCAAAGAGCAGTATTTTTATAAACGGAATTTTGGACAAACTGGTGAAAGAATATCAAGCCAACAATTCGTTAAATAAGTCGGGCAGGGGCTTGATGTAAAAAAATATTAGTATTTTTGGCTCTTGTTTAAGAAAACAAATAAAGGTAAACCTCAAATATTAACCACTTATAAACAATAAAACAATCTAAAGATGAAAAAAGTTTTTTTGGTACTTACATTAGCTGCTGCCGTGAGTTTTACATCATGTAAAGATAATAGTGCAGCAAATAAAGTTAAATCTGAAAATGTTGCCAAAGCAGAGCAACGCGACGAAGCGGCAAAAAAATTGCCGGTTATGACTTTTGAAGAAACCGAATACGACTTTGGTAACATCCCTCAAGGTCAAAGTGTAGAGAAAGTATTTAAATTTAAAAATACAGGCGATGCGCCCCTTATAGTAACCAGTGCAAAAAGTTCTTGCGGATGTACAATCCCTCAAAAACCTGAAGAACCTGTTGCTCCTGGAGAAACCGGGGAGATTTTGGTAAAATACAATGGTAGTGGTAGAAACCAGGTAACAAAAACCGTTACTATTACAGCCAATACCGAAAAAGGAACCGAACAATTAAGAATTAAGGCTTTTGTAGAACCTAAAGAAGCAGCTGCGGGTCAACCAAAAGCATAATTAGTAAATATCATAAATTTTAATGGAAGCAATAAATCAATTTGCACCCTTTATTTTAATTTTCGCGGTAATGTATTTTTTTATGATACGTCCGCAAATTAAAAAGCAAAAGCAGGAGAAAAAATTTGCACAAGAGTTAAAGCGTGGAGACCGCATTGTAACCAAAAGCGGATTGCATGGAAAGGTAATAGACCTTAATAACGATAATACTTGTGTTATTGAAACCATGGCAGGGAAAATGAAGTTTGAACGATCGGCACTTTCCTTGGAAATGTCTCAAAAATTAAACGCTCCTGTCGAGAAAAAAAAATAATTTTATAGTTTAACAACAAGAGAGCACCTGTCTATTTATGGATTTGGTGCTTTTTTATTTTTTGTACCTGTCGTATAAGCCTTCTCCCGATTTTATCATCGGAATTATTTTTTGGAGCCTGTTTTGTTTGGTCGCCTTCCTTTTTGCTTCGTTTATGTATTCGTGGAATTCATTTTGTTTGGCCTTGGTAAACACATTAAAGGAATTCTTTAGCGCTGCATCATTTTTTAGCATGACAGACAATTCATCTGAAATGATATTTTTTTGCTTTTTCGCAATATTTACTTCCCGGCCTTCTTTCTGGTTTTTAATAGCTTCTTCTAAATAGCTTTTTACAAGTTTGGGGCGTATTTCATCAATGGTATTAAAGCGCCATTGCCGCATAGCTACTGTTTTGCCTTCTTGTGCATTTATTAGCATTTTTGCCTCATCTTTAAGCAAGGCCCCATTAAAAAACCATAACCCTGCATGTGCTTTAAAAGCCCCGATGCCAACTACGTTTTTATTGTTTACCGTATAAGTGGGCGCTCCCCATTTAATATTTTCTTCAAGCTCTGTTTCATTTATTATAGAGCGGAGTAGCAGTAGTTCGTTTTCCCACTGCAAATGTTTTTGTATGTATTCGTCTACATTTTTAGGCTTCATCGTTATAATATTTTGCCGTTAATTCTACAATTTTAACTATAACATCAGTTGCTTTTTTCATGCTTTCGGCCGGAACGTATTCGTACCTTCCATGAAAATTATGTCCGCCGGCAAAAATATTGGGGCACGGTAAACCCATGTACGAAAGTTGAGAGCCGTCCGTACCGCCGCGAATAGGTTTTATTATGGGTTCGATATTTAGGTCGAGCATGGCTTGTTCGGCAATATCAACAATATGCATTACAGGTTCTATTTTTTCCTTCATGTTGTAATATTGATCCTTGATTTCTATGGAAATAATACTGCCAAACCGATCGGTTAAATCACTTATCATGCGTTCTAGGAGTTCTTTCCGGGCATCAAATTTATCTCTGTCGTGGTCTCGTATAATGCCGTTAATTTCAGCATGTTCAACATTGCCCTTAAATTCGTAAAAGTGAAAAAAACCTTCCCGGTGATGCGTAAATTGCGGCATTTCTTTTTTTGGTAGCATAGACAAAAACTCATTGGCTATGGTTATGGCATTTATCATTTTGCCTTTTGCATACCCTGGATGTACACTTTTTCCTTTAACGGTAACTTTTACGCCTGCCGCATTAAAGTTTTCGTATTCTAGTTCCCCAACTTGGGAGCCATCCATGGTATAGGCCCATTCGGCCCCAAATTTTTTCACATCAAATTTATGGGCGCCCCGGCCAATCTCTTCATCTGGGGTAAATGCTATGCGAACGGGTCCGTGATGAATGTGCGGATTGTCTATCAAGTATTCCATGGCGGTTACTATTTCTGTAATCCCTGCTTTATCATCAGCGCCCAAGAGGGTGGTCCCGTCGGTTGTAATAATGGTTTGGCCTTTGTATTGTTTTAGGTCGTCGAAATAGCTTGGCGACAAGATTATGTTTTCTTCTTCATTTAAAACAATATCCCCGCCTTTGTAATTTTCAATGATTTTTGGGTTTACATTGGTTCCAGAAAAATCTGGCGAAGTATCAAAATGGGCTATAAACCCTATTGTGGGAATTTTTCGGTCTATATTTGCGGGCAATGTTGCCATTACGTATGCATTTTCGTCTATGGTTACATCTTCCATCCCAATGGTTTTGAGTTCTTCAGCCAACTTGTTCGCTAAGTCCCATTGTTTTTTTGTACTTGGGGTAGAGTCGCTATCTGGATTGGATTGGGTGTCAATTTTCACATAACTAATAAATCGGTCGATTATCTTTTGCATAAAGTAGTTTTTATCAAAAATAATATAATAATCCAATGTGGATGCTTATGGGTACCAAAAAGTTATTGAAAACAAAATACGTTGAATCGCTCTTGGATTTAAATTGATGTTAAGTTTTACCTGGTTTAATTAATTGTGAAGTTTGTTGGTTATTTTTGCTTTATGGATCAATCTCCCAAAGAAGAATTTTGGAATACATTAACTCATGGTTTTGGAGTTTTGCTGGCCATTTTCGGATTCTTTGTTTTACTAAGTTTTAATAGTCATAAAACCGATTTTAGCATTTTAAGCATATGTGTTTATAGTTTCTCCTCGGTCTTGCTTTTTACTGTTTCTACATTGTACCACCTAGTGGACAAAATCGAGCTGAAAACGGTTTTAAGGAAACTGGACCATATTAGTATTTATGTTTTAATTGCGGGTACTTATACCCCGGTTTGTTTGGTAATGCTCGTGCCGGGAAATGGCTGGATATTATTTTATATTGTATGGGCGATTACTTTTATGGGAATTGTCCTTAAAATATTTTTTACGGGAAAATTTGAAGCTTTATCGCTTTTGCTATATCTGGCCATGGGCTGGTTAATTGTTTTCGATATACATAATTTAATGGCTTCTTTTACAAGTTACCAACTTTTGTTGTTAATGCTTGGCGGGTTGTTTTATACCGTTGGAATTGTGTTTTATGCCATAAACAAAATACCGTACAACCATGTTATATGGCACCTTTTTGTCTTAGCAGGGGCAATTTCTCATTATTTAATGATTTTAAGCATTATTTAGACCAGTTTATGCATCTTTATGAATTTCGACCGAGTGCGGGTATGGAATTTCAATTCCGGCTTTATCCAAAGCAAGTTTACAACCTTCAACCGTAGCAAAAAACACGCTCCAATAATCTTCTGGCTTTGCATATGGCCTTACGGCAAAATTAACAGAGCTGTCGGCCAACTCTGTTACATTTACAGACGGGGCAGGGTCTTTCAATACTTTAGGGTTGTTGGTCAATACTTCCAATAAAACCTCTTTGGCTTTTTTTATATCTTCATCATAACCAATACCAATGGTTACGTCTACCCTAATTTTCCCTTCAGTTGTATAATTTACAATATTGCCGTTTGCCATGGCGCCATTGGGGATAATGGCCAGCTTGTTCTGTGGGGTAATGAGCTTGGTATTAAAGATGTCTATTTCCTTAACAGTGCCCAGTTCGCCTTGCGCTTCTATTAAATGCCCAATTTCATACGGTTTGAAAATAATAATCAATACCCCGCCCGCAAAATTAGAGAGCGAGCCCTGCAAGGCCATACCAATGGCCAAGCCTGCTGCGGCTATAACTGCGGCCAAACTGGTGGTTTCTACACCCAAAGTAGAAATAACGGTAATGATAAGAAAAACCTGTAGAAGCACGCTTACAAGCCTAACAAGAAATTTTTGTAAGGATTCATCATATCTTCTTTTGCTCATCAAAGCCTTAAGCCCTTTTACTATTTTCTTGATAATCCAGGAGCCAATGATGAATATTATAATTGCTTTTAAAATAGGGACCCCGTACTTTAAAACATATTCGGCAATGGTATCGACGCTTAGGTTTTCCATAGTTCCACGCTTATTTTCTATAAATGTATGTAAATATAGTAAATTGTATGGAAATAATAACTTATGATTTTATAAAGTATTCAAAATCAGTGTAAAATTCTTCGAATTTAATCATTGTTTCATTGAGGAACTGCATGGTTTCCTGCCATGTATTCTTGTTATGGATGCATACATTCTCTTTTAAAACATAAATCCTTGAGATTTCCTTGCCGTTTTCTAAAAAATAAATGTCCGAATATATGGCATCGGGAAGATAGTTTTCTATTAAGGCCGATTTTAGAGACTCCAGTTTTTCGTAATAATGAATCCTTTTCTCCAAGTCAGGGTCTTCAATATCCAAGGCGACAAGCGCCTTTTTGGTATCAAAATAGAATTTAAAAGAAAAGTTTTTGATTTTTGTATTATAAAGAATCCATTTCCTCGGAAACGACTTCCCGAACGATATCCAAAATTCTTTCCGCAGTGCTTTAGACGCTTCTTTGCTATACATATATCATTATAAATAAAAACATTCTAACCTGAATTCGATTATTATAACCAAAGTCAGAATAATCGAACTCGGCTTAATATAAAACTGCAAAAGTATTTTATTTCTAACAAAAGAAAGTGGAGTGAAGCTTTTTTGTCACTTTTATTATTTTTAATTTTACAAAATCATTAATAATAAATGAGTAAGGTACGTACCCGTTTTATAAAAAGTTTATAAAAAGTTGTGTTTTACTGATATTTTGATAAAATTGATGCCCTGAAATAAATTAATAGCATATATACATGAAACGTAGAGATTTTGTTAAGAAAAGCAGTGCAGTTTTAGCTGCTACATCTGTTTTTGGAACCGTTGCTGCCAAGACATTAACAGCAAATAACACCATACAAATAGGAGTTATTGGAACTGGCGATAGGGGAGGTGGCCTTATTCCTTTTTTAAATGAAATAGAAGGGGTCAATGTGGCTGCTTGTTGCGATGTTCTTCCGTTTCGACTGCAAAATGGGCTCCAAAGAGCAGGGAAAAACACAAAATCGTATACAAATTATGAAGATTTGCTGGCCGATAAGGACATTGATGCCGTTTTAATAGCCACCCCTTTTGCAACACACGGTAAAATTGCAATCGATGCGTTAAATGCCGGAAAACATGTGTACTGCGAAAAAACCATGACAAGAGGCTACGACCAGATAAAGCAAATGGCCGACCTGGCAAAAAGTTCCGGAAAAATTGTACAAACTGGACACCAATATCACAGTTCACGTCTTTATGTAGAAGTGGTAAAACTTATAGAGGAAGGCAAAATAGGCAAAATAACCGCTTTTGAAAGTCAGTGGAACCGCAATTGGAATTGGCGTCGCCCCGTGCCGGACCCAGCTTTGGAGCGTGCCATTAATTGGCGCATGTACAGGGAATTTTCTGGTGGCCTGCCTGCCGAACTCTGCTCGCATCAAATAGATTTTGCCAATTGGGTGAATAAATCCAATCCGCTCCGGGTTATGGGCATGGGCGGTATCGATTACTGGAAAGACGGTAGGGAAACATACGACAATGTGCATTTAATGTACGAATATCCCGAAGGTGTAAAGGCAACTTTTACCTGCTTGACATCCAATGCCAAAGACGATTACCAAATAAAGGTAATGGGCGATAAGGGAACCATTATACTCGATTATACAAAAGCATGGTTTTATCCCGAAGGTACTTACGAAGGGAAGAAAGTTACCGGCGACGTAGACGGGGTTTCCGGGGCCACGATTACCAATGGATGGGAAGAAGGCAAGGGGATTCCGTTGCCTTTTAAACATGCCGATCCCAGTAAACAGGCTTTAATGGATTTTAGAGACAGTATTTTAAACAACGAGCAACCTATTTCCAATGTTATAACAGGGGGCAAAACGGCCATTTCGGTACAAATGGGGCTCGATGCCATGCACCATAACAAAATAGTAAACTGGGAAGATGTTGCTACGCTTTAAATAAAATAGGCAATTACAATGCCTACAAGGATAACAATTAATTTTCTAAGATTGAATTTATGCCCTTCTGAACTTTCAAAGAGGATAACTGTTGAAATATGAAGGAAAATACCAATTACTATAGCCGAAATTTCATGATAGTAACTTTTTACCGGTTCGAAATTTTCGGCTATAAAACTTCCAATGGGTGTCATAAAGGAAAATAAAATTAAAAAAGCGGCAGTTTTCCCACGGCTTATGTCCGCACCTATAAAAAAGGTACTTAAAATTATGGCTACGGGTATTTTATGGATTATAATTCCATAGAGCAAAGTATCGTGGTCATGTATAGGAAAGCCTTCCAAAATGGCATGAATGCTTAAACTTATAAACAATAACCACGGAAATTGGTTCAGGGTTTTATGCAAATGCACATGACCATGCTCGGCACCTTTGGAAAAAAACTCCAAAAATATCTGGAGCAATATCCCCATCATAATAAAAACACCGGTCCGTTTTGAATCGCCATGATGGTAAACTTCCGGAAACAAGTTAAAAACGGTGATAGAAAGTAAAAAAGCACCACTAAATGCTAAAAACAATTTAAGCGTATGTTTCTCTTTTATTTTGAATATCAATACAAAAAGATATCCTGCAAGTACTGCTAATATAGGAAGTAAATAGTTTAACATATAAAAAGAACCCTTTTTTGGCGGGCTTATCCGGTATTTATTGTTTCAGGGAACTAAATTAACGTATTTTTGCGTTTTAAAACAGCTGGTAGATGTCTAATAATTTTAAAATGGTTGCCAAGACCATGTTTGGTTTTGAGGAAATACTTGAAAAGGAACTTAAAAACCTAGGTGCCATCAATGTTGAAAAGGGCATTAGAAATGTTTCTTTTGAAGGTGATAAGGGTTTTATGTACAAGGCGAACCTTTGCTTGCGGACGGCAATAAAAATATTAAAGCCCATCCATGGTTTTAGGGTAAGGAGCGAGCAGGACCTTTACGATCATATATATAAGATGGATTGGACAGCATACATGACATACCACAATACATTTGCCATTGATGCCACGGTACACTCCGAAAAATTTAACCATTCTCTTTTTATCGCTCTAAAAACAAAGGATGCAATTGCCGATAAATTTAGGAATACAGAAGGCAAACGGCCCAATGTAGACCTTAAGTACCCCGATTTGCGTATCAACATACACATCCAAAAAGATTTTTGTACAGTTTCGTTGGACAGCTCTGGGCAGTCGCTTCACCAACGGGGTTATAAAACAGCAACCAATATTGCGCCCATAAACGAAGTACTTGCCGCGGGAATGTTGCTGCTTAGCGGTTGGGACGGGCAAACCGATTTTTTGGACCCCATGTGCGGTAGCGGTACATTGCCCATAGAAGCGGCCATGATTGCCTGTAACATCCCGGCAAACATAAACAGGAAAGAATTTTCCTTTGAAAAATGGCGCGATTACGATGAAGATCTCTTTGAAAAAATAATGGAAAGCAGTTTGAATAAAACACGGGAATTCCATCATAAAATATACGGATTTGATAAGGCTCCTTCGGCAGTAAGAAAAGCAACAGACAATGTGAAAAATGCCAATCTTGGCGAGTATATCACGATTGAACAAAAAGATTTCTTTGAGTCCGAAAAAGAAACCGAAGGAAAATTGCACATGGTCTTTAACCCACCTTACGGGGAAAGGCTGGCCATTAACATGGAGGAATTTTATGCTCAAATAGGCGACACATTAAAACAAAGCTATCCAAATACCCATGCTTGGTTTATAACCTCGAACATGGAAGCCATAAAAAATGTGGGGCTGCGGCCTTCACGAAGAATTAAACTGTTTAACGGAAAGCTGGAAAGCAAACTGTTGAAGTACGAAATATATGAAGGAAGCAAGAAAGCTAAATTTAATAAATAAGCAAAAGAGAATATGAAACCAAAAACAAAAGCATTGCTTTATAACCTAATAGGGTTTGTGGGCATTTTTTTAATCTTACGCTTTACCTTGCTTTATCTTTTCCCTGTTAACCATATTGTGTTGGTGCTTATTGCAGCTGTTGTGGCAAGTGTGCTGGCACCAAAATTTGCCGTGGTCAACGAAAATGGAAAAGAACAAATAAAGATGAAATGGATATTTTTAAAGGGATTTAGAAATATTAACTAATATTTATTCTTCGTTGCTTTGCACTTCTGTTTTTTTGCTCGGTTTTTTGCCCTTAAAAATTGGTATCAAATAAGAAAGTGTATAATTATAACCTACGCCAAATTTACTTCCGTCGGTTACTTTGTTAAAACCGGGGATAAACAAGTTAGGTAATTGGTTGGCTTCTGTTTGGTTTATTAGATAATTAAGGCGAACACTGCCTCCCATGAACAAGTTCTTGAAAATCTCTACTTTAATTCCAAAAACCACTTCCACCCATTGTGCGTTCAGTCCGCTGTATTCCCCGAGCATGTTGGTACCGGTAATCCCGTCCTGTATTTCGCCCCAGTATTGGTTTTTAGTGTAGATTTGGTACTCGTTTAGGGTCTGGCTAAAAGCACTTAGCCCAAAACGCACCCCAACGTTAATAATGTTCTCCATTCCGTACCAGTTATCGTAAGTATTCCAATCGAACCCTAATTTTACATAGCTTCCTTTACTGGTAAAGTTAAAATTGTCTTCTTGCGTGGTTTTTTCTTCGTTTCCAAGTTCTGCTGCAGCATAAAAATTGTACGAAACTCTAAAATCTGCCACCAATTCTAGCCCTTTGTAGTCTTCATCTATAAAAGAACGGATGGGTTTGCTTAAGTCTATTCCAACTCTCAAACCATAACGCGGTTTGTATACGGTGCTATCGGTTTCAACCTGTACAACGGCAGTACTGTCTGTAGCTGTGCTGTCTACCGCAATTGTTTCTTCTTGCGAATAGCCGCTAAGAAAACATAAAAACAATATAATACTAGTGGTATATTTTAACATGTACTGTGTCTTGATCTTGTAAATTCTTGTCCTGAACAAATATAGAACGTATCCATTCGCCTGGATTTTGTACGGTATCTTTATATTTTGGGTTTAAAACGGCCTCTAGCTCCGTTATGGTTACCGCATAGCCGCACCCTCTGGATACAAAACGTTCTTTTCTGCTGTAATTAAATTGTATGGTATCCCTATTTCCTGTTTCAACAACATTTATATCGCCGTTTTCCAGGGTATCTATCCTGTCTTTGGAGTTGTAGATTAATATAAAAGTGCTGGAATTTTCAGAGGTCATTAAAGGGATTTCTATTTCGGTCTTGCTCGTCCTGTCCAGAAATGTATTTAGGGTATCCCTATCGGTACTGTCTTTGTTGATACCTATAACGCGTAAGCTTGGAACTGTTTTGTTGGCATCTTGGTTGATTAAATTGTAAAAACCAACTGTTAAAATCGGAGTGGTTTGTGTCTCTGGCGGACATATATCGTCTTTTTCACAGGCCGAAAATATGGCAGCGCCAATGGCCAGTATAAAAAATAAGGCTAATACTTTTCTCATTTTTGTTATTTCAGTTCCAATATAAGGCTTTGCCCAATATCAAACGAATTTAATTAAACCGATTTTTTTATCTTTTCTCCAAAAGTACAACATTTTCCACATGGTGCGTTTGCGGGAACATGTCAACAGGTTGTACCCGGGTTACCTTGTATTTGCCGTCCATAAGGGCGAGGTCCCTTGCTTGTGTGGCGCTGTTGCAACTTACGTAAACTACTTTTTTTGGCGCAATGTTCAATATTTGTTCAACCACGTCTTTGTGCATCCCGTCGCGTGGCGGGTCTGTAATAATAACATCGGGTTTCCCGTTGGCATTGATAAAATCTTTGTTAAAGACCTCTTTCATGTCGCCTGCGTAAAAGGTAACGTTGTCTATGCCGTTTAATTGTGCATTTACCTTGGCATCTTCAATGGCTTCGGGAACGGCTTCTACGCCTACGACCTTCTTTGCTTTTTTGGCAACAAACTGGGCAATGGTGCCCGTGCCGGTATAGAGGTCGTATACTAGTTCGTTACCCGTTAGCCCGGCAAAGTCGCGGGTTATTTTGTACAATTGGTATGCCTGTTTAGAATTTGTTTGGTAAAAAGACTTTGCGTTTATTTTAAACTTCAGGCCTTCCATTTCCTCAAAAATATGGTCCCGGCCAGCATAGCAAACCACTTCCTGATCGTAAATAGTATCGTTTGGCTTTTGGTTAACCACATATTGAAGAGAGGTAATCTGCGGGAATTCTTCCTTTAAAAAATCCAGCAAAGACTCCCTTTTTTCCCTATCGTCATCAAAAAATTGAAGGAGTACCATAATCTCACCTGTAGACGAGGTGCGCAACATAAGCGTTCGCAAGAGTCCGCTTTGGTTTCTTGTATCAAAAAACTCAAAACCGTTCTGTACCGCATAATGTTTTACCGCCAGGCGGATTGCATTAGACGGATCTTCCTGCAAGTGGCACTTTTTTATGTCCAATATCTTGTCCCACATCCCCGGGATATGGAATCCCAGGGCATTTTTGTCGCCCAGGTCCCTCTCGCTATCTATTTCATCCTGTGTAAGCCATCTGTTGTTGGAAAAAGAGAACTCCATTTTATTCCGGTAAAAATAATGCTGCTCCGATCCTAAAATTGGTATAAACGTAGGCAGCTCCACCTTGCCAATACGCTTTAAATTGTTCTCCACCTCGCGTTGTTTGTAGAACAATTGGTGCTGGTAACCCATGTTTTGCCATTTACAGCCGCCGCAAACCCCAAAATGTTCGCATTCGGGCGTCGTTCTTTTGGGCGAAGGCGTAAGGACCTCGGTTATTTTCCCTTCAAAATAGGCTTTTCGTTTTTTAAAGGTCTGTACCGCAACCACATCGCCGGGTACCGCATATGGAAGAAAGATAACCCTGCCATCGGGTGCCTTGGCAACCCCTTTTCCTTTAGCGCCTGCGTCTATCACTTCTACTTCCTCAAAAAACTGTCTTTTATTCTTTCTTGCCATGCCGCAAAAATATAATTTTTAGTTTGATTGCAACATATTTAGTTTAGGAGTTTCAGTTAAAAGCAATCAAATACATTTTTCCTTTATAAGCATAAAAAACAAGCGCAACATCGGTATGTAAATACTGAATATTTCTAAAAAAGATGGAAGATGCGTGCCGAGATGTATAATATTTCTGAAAAGAATAGATGATGAGTACTAAAACGTGTAATAAAGTTGAAAAAGATGGATGTCGGGTGCAAAAATGTGCAATAAAGTTGAAAAAGATGGAAAAAAGTTGAAAAGAATGGATGTTGGGTGCAAAAATGTGTAATAAAGTTGAAAAAGATGAAAAAAAGTTGAAAAGAATGGATGTTGGGTGCAAGAATGTATAATAAAGTTGAAAAAGATGAATGATACGTACTAACATGTGTAATATTTCTGAAAAAGATGGGTGATGCGTACTAACATGTGTAGTAAAGCTGAAAAAGATGAATGGTGAGTACTAAAATGTGGAATATTGCTAAAAAAGATGAAGCATAACTGAAAACGCTACTGCATCAATCGTTAAAGATGCATCATTGGGCAAAAGTGGTATCATTTTCAGAAAAAAAGAGAAACTTTCTTCCGTTTAAACCTTAACAAGACTGTAACTTTTTCATTTCTGTAAAAATGATTAATTTTATAGTGCTATGAATAGAACAAAAAGAAAAGGGTTTGTCTTTACAAGGTACGAAGCTCCAGATCAATCTCCGTTTGATAAATTATTCGAAATTTTTAAGGAACTAATCACACATACGTCGGGCGATTTTGATGAAGCGATCGATTGGCTCCGCGAACTGGACAAAGAATACAGCCTTACCGACGAAAATTACACCATAGACGATTTTATTGAAGATTTAAAGCGAAAAGGCTACATACAAGAAGAAATAGACCCGGAAGGCGGGGGAAATGGCGATGGCGAAGGGAAGTTTTCCATTACGGCAAAGACCGAGCAGCTAATAAGGAAGCATGCGCTCGACCAGATATTCGGAAAGCTTAAAAAAAGCACCTCGGGGAACCACCGTACCAAACATATTGGCCGGGGCGATGAACATACGGGTGATTTTAGGGAATACCGCTTTGGCGATGCCATGGAACGCATATCCATGACAGAGAGCATGCGAAATGCGCAAATAAACCACGGGCTGGACTCCTTTATCCTGAACGAAAGCGACCTCGTGGTCGAGGAAACCCACCATAAGGCACAAATGAGCACCGTATTGATGATAGACATAAGCCATAGCATGATTCTTTATGGCGAAGACCGCATTACACCTGCAAAAAAGGTGGCAATGGCCCTGGCAGAGCTTATAACCACCCGCTACCCGAAAGATACGCTCGATATCTTGGTTTTTGGTAACGATGCATGGCCCATTGCCATAAAAGACCTGCCTTATTTAAAGGTGGGGCCCTACCATACCAATACCGTGGCCGGATTGCAATTGGCCATGGACATGCTGCGGAGGAAAAGGAACACCAATAAGCAGATTTTTATGATTACCGATGGAAAACCCAGCTGCATAAGGCAACAAAACGGAGAATATTACATGAACAGCGTTGGGCTGGACACCTATATAGTAGATAAGTGTTACAATATGGCGCGGCAGGCCAGAAAATTGCACATACCCATTACTACATTTATGATTGCAAGAGATCCGTACCTAATGCAGTTTGTGCGCCATTTTACCGAGGCCAATAAAGGAAAGGCATTCTTTACAGGGCTGCAAGGCCTGGGCGAAATGATTTTTGAAGACTACGAGAACAATAGGAAGAAAAGAATACGGTAAAAAATGCATTTGGAGCCATTTGTGTTCGCCATAGCAAAAAAAGATAGAAAATTTAGGAAAACAGTGCCGTAATTAACAATAAAACGGCCAAAATCTCCATAAACAATAAAAAACGTACATGCAAATAGAAAAAATAAAGACCCTGGGCCAATTAAAGGAATCGGGGTACCGGTCAAAATCGATTAAAGACGAGTTAAGGGATAATTTAATTGAAAAGATTAAAAAAAACGAAACAACCTTTGAAGGAATCCACGGATACGAGAATACGGTAATCCCAGAATTGGAAAGGGCAATACTTTCCCGCCATAATATTAATTTTTTGGGGCTCAGGGGGCAGGCAAAGACACGTTTGGCCAGGTTAATGGTAGCATTGCTGGACGAATGGATCCCGGTGGTCAAGGGATCGGAAATAAACGACGACCCATTGCAGCCCTTGTCGAGATATGCCATGGAACTTATAAAAGAACACGCCAACGATACCCCAATAGTTTGGATACACCGCCAAGAACGCTTTTTTGAGAAACTGGCCACGCCAGATGTTACCGTAGCCGATTTAATAGGCGATGTAGACCCGATAAAGGCGGCAAATTTAAAGCTATCGTATGCAGACGACCGCGTAATCCACTATGGAATGATCCCAAGGGCCAACCGGAGCATCTTTGTAATAAACGAATTGCCCGATTTGCAGGCGCGCATACAAGTGGCCCTGTTTAATATCCTTCAGGAAGGCGACATACAGATACGCGGCTTTAAGTTAAGGCTCCCATTGGACATGCAATTTGTTTTTACGGCAAATCCTGAAGATTATACCAACAGGGGAAGCATTGTTACGCCCCTTAAAGACCGGATTGGCTCGCAAATTTTAACGCATTATCCAGAAACGGTAGAAATTGCCAAGAAAATAACAAAACAAGAGGCCAAACTGGAAATATCTCAGAAAGAAAGCATTTATGTGCCCGAACTGGTCTTCGATTTGTTGGAACAAATAGCTTTTGAGGCCAGAAACAGTGAATATATAGACCATAAAAGCGGAATTAGCGCCAGGATGAGCATTACGGCCTTCGAAAACTTAATGAGCACTGCCGAAAGGCGCATGTTAAAGAACAATGAAGATGCTACCGGTATTAGGTTAAGCGATTTTATGGGCGTAATCCCTTCCATTACCGGAAAAGTAGAATTGGTATATGAAGGAGAACAGGAAGGCGCAGCCTTTGTGGCACAAGAACTTATAAACGATGCCATTAAAAGTATGTTCCCGAAATATTTCCCGAAAATTGAAAAACTGGAAAGGCCCAATGCCCCGAGCCCTTATGATGAAATAGTGCAGTGGTTTTTTGACGGAAGCGGACTTGAATTGCTCGACGATGTTCCCGATAATGAATATAAGGACGGATTGGACCAAATTAAACCGTTGACCAACTTATTGTTGGAATACCAACCCGATATCGAGGCAAAAGACAGCTATTTTATAAAAGAATTTTTGCTATGGGGGCTGGTGGCGTATAAAAAACTGAGCAAACACCGCTTTACGGAAGGTTATCAATTTAAAGATCCGTATGGGAGTTATATAAGTGGTTTGTAACAATTAAATTATTGCTTATTTTCCCGGTCGATGTACCAAAGCCATTCGTAAAGGCGTTGTGTCCATGTTTGCAGGTGGGCATTATTGGAGGCCAATCCAAAACCGTGTCCGCCTTTAGGATACAAATGCATTTCGGCTGGAACGTTGTTTTCTTTTAGTGCTTTGTAAAACTTAAGGCTGTTTTCTACCGGGACAACATCGTCGTCTTCGCAATGCAACAAGAATGTTGGGGGCGTGTTTTTGGTAATTTGTTTTTCGTTGGAATATAGATCGATAATTTCGTCAGTGGGTTGTTTTCCCAATAAAGCTTCGCGCGATCCTCTGTGCGTATATGTGGCCTCCATGGTAATTACAGGGTAAATAAGGATCATGAAATCAGGGCGGGCACTAATATCTTTGTAGGGGTCGTTTTTAATATTGTAGTCCATGTTATAATGTGTGCCCAATGTCGAGGCAAGATGGCCACCGGCCGAAAATCCCATAATACCAATATCGTTTGGGTTTATGTTCCATGTTTCTGCATTTTTACGTACCATTTTAATAGCCTGGATGGCATCGCTTAGCGGGACTTCGCTTTTATTGGTAACGGTTTTGGCAATTGGGAGCCTATATTTTAGAACAAAGGCGGTAATTCCTTTACTATTAAACCATTTGGCAATTTCGGTACCTTCCCAATCGTATGCCAGATAATGGTACCCACCGCCGGGACATATAATAACAGCTTTTCCGTTACGGTTGCGTTTTGGGGGTGTAAAAACTTCTAAAGCAGGCTTTTGAATATTGGAAATCAACAAAATATCGTTGTTCTCACGAATTTCTTCTTCTGGGGCTCCCGTACTGTTTGGTATTTTTCCTTGGTATAAAGGGATTGACTTATTTTGTGCAGAAACAAAACTGGAGGTAAGGCATATAACAACTATGGTTATAATGCGGGATAGTTGGTTGGTCATTTATTGGTATTTAATGCTGATAACGAATCTAATTCTTTTGGTCGGGGGGGCACAATATTCCCTTCAATGCAATTTTCTAAAAAGTCTACATAAGTATTGGCACCTTGTGTTAAAACACCGCGTGGCATACGTTCGTTTTCACTATGTATATTGTCTAAATATTTTCTGGGGATATTTATGGGCACCGTGGTAAAAGAGGTAATCCCTTTGGCCCTAAAAAGACCTGCATCACTTGTGTTAGGAAGCAAAATGGTAATTACCTTTCCCTTTGGATAATTTTCTTCAATGGCATCTTTTAAATGTTTGTAAAAAATGTTGTTATCATCAGAAGACTTCATTTCGGGCATTGTATAAATAGTAGAAACTTCAATGTCGTCATTTTTAAGTCTCTTTTTTACTTCTTCAAGAAATTCTTCTTTATTGGCTTCGGGGAGTAGGCGACAATCCAGTAAGGCAGTAACCTCGCTCGGGATTACATTTACCACATCGTTTTCACTGTCCAGGCTTGTGAGGGTTATGGTATTTGAAAACAGGGCAAAAAGTTCCGGGTGTTCCCTAAGTTTTGGGGTAACAAGCATTTTAAAGAGTTTTGGGTGTTTCATGGCAAACCCCGTTAAGCCTTTTTCGAGTTTCCCCATTTCTTTGAGCATTTTTACGTTTAAATCGGTATAAATTGCTTTTTGCCTTTGGTCGAGCAGGTTGTTCAGTGCTTTTACCATTTCTTTGTTGGCATACCTTATCGGGGTAACGGAACCGTGTGCAGAAGTATTTATTTTAAGTTTTAATTTTATCCAAAGTGCCCGTTTGTGCGCAACCGAAATCGGGAAAATAACTTGATCTGGTCTTGTGGACAGGGCGCCGGAAATGGCCGGTGGTCCCTCGCCGATAACAAGCTCTGGGTTTAATTCATCTAAATAATGATTGATAACATACTCGGCACCTCCGCGACATTGCGTTTCTTCGCAGGATACTGCCAAAAAGGTAATATTGAACGGAAGTTGTTGGTTGTTATATTTTTTTTGAATTTCCAAAATGCTAAACAGTTGCATAACGGCATTCCCTTTATTGTCAAAAGCGCCTCGTCCCCAGATTTCGTTTGTGGTAATCTTTCCAGAAAAAGGAGGCTCTTTCCATTTGGTTAAGTCTCCGGCCGGAACAACATCTATATGATTTAAGAAAACAATATTGGGCAGGTTTGAAGACAATGGGTATATGGAGGCCGTAAAATTATACTCGCTATCCTTATCGCCCATTTGTTTAATGTATAGCCCGTTGGCTTTACATGCTCTTTTTAGCCATTCGCCGGCTTCCTTTTCGTGACCGCTAATGGAAGGGAACTGTACATAATCGCTTAAAAAACTTTCAATGGAAGTACTGTTGTTTTCAGTTAAGGATAACTCGGGGCTGGGCATTAATCCTTGGGGATAGACGCCAAAAGTTATTAAAAAAAACAACAGGCCATAAAAGGCTGTAAATTTGGGTTTCATGGTCTCATATAGTTTGAAACAATATATAGATAAAAATTTGATTTATGCAAACTATTTTAAGTTTCGTATAAAAAGCACAGTTATTTAAGACTTTTATAAGGTTTTCCTCGATAATTATTAACATTTTGTGTTTAAATTCTTTCTTTATCAAAACAGTTCTTTATGATAATTGGTATATTTGGAAGGACAATGCTATTTTTATATCTCTAAACACCGATGTATTTTGTTTACTAAAAGCCTTCCGCCACAGCCTAGTATTTTTGTCTCTTATTTTAGGGTGGGGAGATTATTGTACCTCTCGTTAATACTTTTTGTGTTGGAATCATGGCTATATTGGGAAGCTTTGTACAGGGCATATCATGAATCTTATTTTTTATGGGGGCTTTTTTGGGGTTGGTGCTTTATGTTCTCTTTTGTTCATATTTATTTAGTATTGATGGACGGCTGGTCGCGGTACCAAAATTATAAAAGGGCAAAAGACCAGTTTTTTATGTATGGTTTTAATGAACGGATAGCCGAAACTTATATTAGTTCCAAATGCCAACGCATGGCTGCCGAAGTAGCCGCAGAAGAATTGGGGATAAAAGAAGAGCTGAAAAACTATTATAGATCTAGGGGCGTAAGGTGGTTTCATTATATTCCATATTTTATGTTGCGGGACCCTGTATTTTTATTTAAAAAGAGTTTTTGGTCACGAACTTTTTTGGAAAAAAATTATAAATCAAAATTTAACTTTCATACTATTCAATTAGAATCTTCTATATGATAATTACCGCAGAAGTGCTTTACAAGCGTTATAGAAATGTTGAGGTCTTAAAAGATGTTTCAATATCATGTAAGGCAGGACAGATTGTTGGGTTGTTGGGTAAGAACGGAGCCGGAAAGAGCACCTTGTTTAAGATTCTTTTTGGGTTGATAAAACCCAGTTCCGGAAATGTGCACATCCATTCATCCAGAAAGAAACCATTAGGCGGAATTATAGAAAAGCCCGCTATGTATGAATATTTAAGCGCAAGAGAAAACCTTAGGGTATTTGCCAAAGTGCAAAAACTCGGTTTTTCTGAGGCCGATATTGATTTGAGTCTGCAAAAAGTAGGGTTGCCAATAGATAGAAAAGATCCCGTAAAGAATTTTTCCCTGGGGATGAAACAACGTTTGGGAATAGCGGTAGCTTTGCTTAACAACCCAGAGTGCCTACTGCTGGACGAACCGTTTTCTGGTCTGGATCCCATTGGCATTAAGGCCATCCGTACACTTATTATTGATTTGGTAGCCCGGGAAAAAATAGGGGTTATTATTTCATCGCATATTATTGACGAGCTCTCTAAAATATGCGATGTGCTCTACGTAATAAATAAAGGAGCCATAGTCGGATATGGTGAAACACAAACGCTTATTGCTAAAAATACAGCGTTGTATACACTTTATGCTTCAGGTATATACCAATCCAAAATTATAAAGAAATATGCTTCTGAAGTAAAGAAAAATAGTGCCCAGATAAAAATTTCTCAAGAAGAAATCCCGCAAATACTTCAGCAATTAAACGAAGAAGGTATTTTTATAACATCGTGCGTGCCCGAAATAGATTTCGACCAACTTTTTGAGACCCCAGACTTATGAAGGATTTAATAATAGCTGAAGTTTATAAGCTTTTTAAACAAAGCAAGACATTTTATGCAATTACAGCAATCTTAATTATTGAGTTCTTGGTTTTGGTGTCGGCATATTATCAAGGGAGCGCCATTATAGATATTTTACTGAGCAATTTAAAGGATACCTTTTATTTTGAAGGAAACTTGCTTAACGGTAATTTGCTGGTGTATCTTATACTGAACACGTTTTGGTTTCATTTGCCTCTAATTCTTATTATTGTTGTTTCTGGCATGCTCACTTCAGAATATAAAGACAATACGTTACAAACCATTATGTTGCAGCCCATTGAAAAGTGGAAGTTTGTTATGTCTAAATATATAGTGGCCATTGGTTTTACCATTTCAGTGGTTTTCCTTACGGCACTTACGGCTTTTGTATTTTCCTATGTTTTTTTTGGAAAGGGAGACTTGGTAATTTACCTTGGAACATTGAACTTTTTTAATTCGGCAGATGCCCAGTATAGGCTACAAATGGCTTTTTTATCGGGAACCGTTTCCATGGTTTTCTTTTCTGTTGCAAGCATGACTATTGCCGTTATAATGAAGGAAACAACAAAAACATGGATAATTGCAGCTCTGTTTTTAATTGTAAGCAATGTATTGCAGAAAGTAGAAATTAATAGCGTGTGGTATCATAAATGGTTTTTCCCAAAGTTGAACAATGCCTGGCAACTGCTTTTTTATCAAGATATCCCTTGGCAGGAAATTTATCGGAGCAATATTTTGTTAATGGGGTACATTATTGTATTTGTGTTTATGGGAGTTGGTATTTTTAATAAAAACGATATAAAATAATGCGGAAATTAATATATATAACCTGTCTTTTCCTTGGGACTTTTATGTTGAATGCACAAGAAGCAGATAGTGACCTGTTGGTTGTTAAAGAAAGATTGGACAGCATTATTGCATTTACAGCCGATTTAGAGCTCAATGTTGACGTTAGTTTTATAAATATGCCAACAAAGTATGCCAAGATGCACTATAAAAAAGGGAGCCCTGTAAACTTTGAGTCCGATGATTTTGTTATGGTTCCCAAGCGAGGCCTGGACTTGTCCATGCAGGAGCTTTTTAAAAATCCGTTTATAACCGTAGATAGGGGAAAGGAAGAAGTGAACGGTACTGTTTTAAAAAAAATTAATATTATCCCAACAAACAACAAAGCCGATTTTGCAATAGCGACCTTATGGATAGACACAGATGTAAAACGCATAGAAGTCTCTGAAATAAACACCAAAAAAAATGGAACCTATAAAATCTTTATGAATTATAATACTTCCGGGGCCATATTGCCCAATAAGGTAATTGTAAGTTTTGAGATTGAAAAAATTAAACTCCCCATTCAATATGTGGCAAAAAATGTAGAGGTTGATAGAAAGAAAATGCGGAAAGAGGCTACCAAAACAGGAAACTTTATTTTAAACATTAGCAATTACAAAATAGATAAAAAATAAACACCTGCCATAAAGCAGGTGTTTAAAAAGAGTTATTTAAAAATACTATTACTATTCAATCCCATACTGTTCCAACATTTCTTGTTGATATTCCAAATAGCCATCAATGCCTCCATACATGGCAATTTGTACAATAGCAATAATTAATGCTATAATGGATAGAACTAGCCCGACAATTGCAACAGTTTTAGCTGTTTTTAATTGCTTGTAATTCGAATAATTTTCAGGGTTTAATTGATAGGTCTTTTCATCTTTTTTAACCAAATAAAAAGCGATTCCGGAAAATAATAACCCTCCTATCCCGCTCGAACAGCAACATGCTATAAAAGAAATAATGCCTAAAACCAAAGAAACTGTAACGTTTGGTAACTTTTGTTGTTCCATAATTAATATTGATTAGTTAATTTTAAAATATAATTGCCAACAATTATGGCAAAGTTTAAAACCAATAAAAAAACTAAAATTTTATTGGCATATCTTATTTTATAAAAATTATTGAAGCCCAAGTATATAAAAAGTAATATAAGCGTGTAAATAGCAGGGTACATTTTAAAGGCCGCCATAAACTCCCCTTGAAATATTAAAGCAACCGAACGCTGTATTCCACAGCCTAGGCATTCTACGCCAAATAGCTTTTTATTTAAGCAGGGAAGCATATATTCCTCAGCTTTTATGAGCATAAATGTTGTCATAAAGTGCGTAATATCTTTAAAACTATTGTAAACTTATTAAAAACTTCTTAAACCTAACCCATTTCAAAGTATTATTTTTGTCAATAAAAACAATACTAAATTTATAGAAGGCATGAAGTTATTCTCTTTTTTGTGTATAATTATCGGGGCTGTAATGATTTTTATTTTTGACGATAATTCGGAATATGACAAGTACTTAAAAATAATTGGTTTTATATTGCTTATGTTCGGTCTTTACCGGTCTACAAGGCTCTGGGTAAAGGAAAACCCAAAAAAGGACAAAAATGAAGAGACCAAAAGCCTGGACGATCAATTAAAAGATTTTTAGCATGAAACTCCAAAAAGGCGATTTGGTCGAAACCATAGACGATGCCATACAGGGTAAAATTATTGGGGTCGATAATAATATGGTAACCGTAACTACCAAAGAAGGTTTTAATTTGAAATTTTCAAGCAACGAATTGATAAAAATCCGTAAGGACGACACCTTAAAAGTTACAAATGCAGATGTTTTTGAGGCGGTCAGGGAAAAACAAAAAGGGGAAAAACGTAAAAAGCGTTCCCTGAAAATGGGAAAAGTGCTTCCCCCAATGGAAGTAGACCTTCATATTGAAAAATTAACGCCTTCTACCAAGGGGATGACCAGTTTTGACATGTTGAACTTACAGCTTGACACCGCAAAAGGACAATTGGAATTTGCATTGAAAAACAGGATACAAAAAATTGTGTTCATCCACGGCGTTGGGCAAGGGATACTCAAAACCGAACTGGAATATCTTTTTGGCCGGTACGACAATGTTACTTATTACGACGCAGATTACCGAACCTATGGTTTAGGGGCAACAGAAGTATATGTATACCAAAATGCGTAATTAAATTAATAACTACAGTTTTTCTGTTTGTGATATCGGGGTTTCAATCGTACCAAAATAATATTCGTCTACATCGTACTTAATTTCCTCGTCACCTTCGTTTACCAACTGGAAACCATTGATTATTTTAATAACACTGGTATAGATGCGTTGATATTTATTTGCTTTCCTGCCAAAATGATTGGTTGTTTCTACGGCAGCTACAGTTGTTAAATAATTAGGGATGGTTTCCCCATCAATATCAGTGGTATCGTTGGCAGGATTTCCATCGCCATTAAGGTCTTCATCAATGGTGGGAATATTATCGTTATCATCGTCTGCATCAAGATAGTTCGGGGTGTCGTCACCATCTGTGTCAATTAAAATTAGTTGCTTTTGGTCGTCAAAATCAATTTCTTCACTAGTTAAAATATTATCATCATCATCATCATTATCAATATAATCTGGAAAACCATCGCCGTCCGTATCTCTGGATTCTTCTTGGTTTACGGTGCCATCGTCGTTATAAACAACTCCCTCCTGGCTTGTGGGCACGCCATCTTGGTCGTCGTCTTCAACAGTGGTTATTATTTGTATGGTTCCGCTGGGAGCATACCATTCCTCGGTAGCCAAAGGCGTAGTTGGTGGCACGTCCTGACAGAAATAAGAATTGCTGACTTCGTCATCAAAAATTCTATATACTACCTTATTGGCCTCATTATTTATGGTGAAATTAAGGGTGTCTACCGTTGTAAAAACAGGGGGGGTACTACTACTGGGGCTAATTTCCATTATAAGGGCTTCCTCTTTGTTGTCGGAAATCTTAAATAAGGTAATATCGCCGCACGCCGGTTGTATGTCGGTATTGTCGAAGGTAAGCGGGTCTATAACAATATCTCCGTCATCACAAGAGGCGCATAGAATTAATACTGCAAAGAAGAAAATCTTTCTCATTTCAAAAAAATTAATGATAGGCAAATGTAAAACATACTAAGTTATAACGAAATTTATTGCGAATAATTTTAAATAAAAGTACTTTTGTGCCCATGCAAAAAGTTTATTTAGACAGTGCTGCTACTACGCAGGTAAGAGAAGAAGTGATAGCCAAAATGCAGGAAGCTTTGGCAAATTGTTACGGGAACCCCTCATCTACCCACAGTTTTGGACGATCGGCCAAAACGCAAATCGAGAAGGCCCGGAAGACTATTGCCAAGCAGCTTAATGCCAGTCCGTCTGAGATTATTTTCACATCTGGCGGAACAGAAGCCGATAACATGATACTGAGGTGCGCTGTTAGGGATTTGGGCGTGAAGCACCTTATAACTTCAAAGATAGAGCATCATGCCGTGCTGCATACCGTTGAGCAATTGGAACAAGAGTATGGGGTGAAGGTTTCGTATGTTGATTTGAACAATTGCGGAACGCCAAGTTTGGAAAGCCTGGAAGAACTCCTTAAAAACAGCGAGGCTAAAACATTGGTGAGCCTAATGCACGTAAACAACGAAATTGGTAATATGATTGATATCGATGCGTTTGCCGATGTTTGTAAAGAACATAATTCATTGTTTCATTCAGATACGGTCCAGTCTATTGGCCATTGGGAATGGGACCTTCAAAAAACAAAGGTCGATTTTCTTACCGCGGCCGCGCATAAATTTCACGGTCCAAAAGGTATTGGTTTTGCATACATAAGAAAAAACATCCCTTTAAAACAATTAATACACGGGGGAGAGCAGGAAAGGGGCTTTAGGGCCGGTACCGAGCCTTTCCATAACATTGTTGGCCTTGAAGAAGCATTTGTCTTGGCTTATGAAAATCTTGACGAGGAACGTGCATATGTAACCGGTTTGAAAAACTATTTTATGGAGTCGTTAGAAAGTGCCCTGCCCGGAGTGAAATTTAACGGGAATTGCGCTTCCAACGATAAAAGCACCTATACCCTTGTAAATGTTTGTTTACCTTTTTCTGCTGAAAAAGGAGCGCTACTATTGTTTCAATTGGATATTAAGGGTATTGCCTGCTCTAAAGGAAGTGCCTGCCAAAGCGGAAGCAGTACCGGTTCTCACGTACTCACCGAAATTTTAAGTGAAGAAGACCTACAGAAGCCTTCGGTTCGCTTTTCATTTTCAAAATACAATACAAAAGAAGAATTGGATTATGTAGTAAACAGCTTAAAGGAGTTTGCCAACAGTTAATTTACCGAACCATAAAAAGATGCTCGCTTTTGTGTGGCATTCCATTTAAAATAGGACTGCTGCACGGACTTTTAATGCAAACCAATTAATAAAAGTAAAAACTAACTTTATTGTTAAAATATTAAAAGCGAGCCTATATTTTTATATCTTTAAAACCTAAAACAAAAAAAATGGCTTGAAAGCCTTTATTTTATAGCAGTATGCTAAAACGTTTTAGGATTGTAAATAATAACGTAATTAACTTAAACCTAGTTTTAAAATTATGAGCGAGAAAAAGAACACCTCTAAAATAGCATCTCGGAGAAACTTCATTAAAACTGGGGCTATGGCCTCATCATTCATGATTGTTCCCCGGCATGTTTTAGGTGGCGTAGGCTTTATTGCGCCTAGCGATCAATTAAACCTAGCAGCAATTGGTGCAGGAGGAAAAGGGCACAGCGACATCGTGAATGCTTCTGTAAACGGTCGCGAACGTGTAGTAGCTTTATGTGATGTTGACTTTTCGGGGTCGGCTGCCAAAACCGTTAAAAAGTTTCCGAAAGCAAAATTGTATGCAGACTTTAGGGAGATGCTCGATAAAGAAAAAGATATCGATGCACTGACCATTTCTACGCCAGATCACGTACATGGGCCAGCAGCAAAATATGCAATGGAAAGAAATAAGCACGTATATGTGCAAAAACCCATGACGCACAATATTAGGGAAGCCCGTATGCTTACGCAAATGGCAAGAGATCAAAAAGTAGTAACCCAAATGGGGAACCAAGGTGGGTCAAACCCATTATTGGATATGGTTCAAAAATGGGTAGATTCTGGCAAACTAGGGAACATTACCAAGGTAGAAGTATGGACCAACCGTCCCGTTTGGCCTCAAGGTGGTGCCATGCCAAAACCAGATCCAAGCAAAAAACCCGAAGCGCTTCATTGGGATCTTTGGTTAGGACCATCAAAAGAAACTCCTTATATTCCAAACATACACCCGTTCAACTGGAGAGGTTGGTGGGAATATGGCACAGGGGCATTAGGAGATGTAGGCTGTCACCTTATCGATATTCCGTTTAGGACCCTAGACCTTATGTACCCAACGGCTGCCGAATGCAGCGTAAGTTCTGTATATTCGCAAATGTGGACTCCGGACTACCATCCAAAGGGTTGTCCGCCGTCTTCGTTTATTACGTTGAATTTTGATGCAACCGAGAGATCAAAAGCTCCTATTGTTATGACATGGAGCGATGGCGGTATCCGCCCGTCGCATCCAGATATTATTCCGGCCGATAGCGATATTGGAGGTTCCGGAAGTGCAAACGGGGTTCTTATCCATGGTGAAAAGGGTATTATTTCTACAAACATAAACGATAGTTCGCCATTGATGCCAAAATTATACTTAAACGACGGTACTACGGAATTTGGACCCGAAGTAGAGGATATGCCAGAGCCAGAATACGGTCACCAACGCAAATGGGTAGATGCATGTAAGGCTGGTTTTGGAAGCAAAGAGCATAAAGGCTTGACATCTTCGTTTGATTATGCCGGACCAATGACAGAAACCGTACTTATGGGGAACTTAGCTATACGTAGTTATATGCTGAAAAGAAAAAGTGGCAGGAACGAGGAGTTTTACGGTAGAAAAAAACTATTGTGGGACGGAGAAAACATGAAGATTACTAATCTTGAAGATGCCAACCAATTTGTTACAAGGGAATACCGCAAAGGTTGGGAAATGTAATAATTAGTTAGATTGGCCTTTGTATAAAGGCAAAAATTGTTTCATATTGTTGATAAAAGCGGGCTCGTGAAAACGAGTCCG
>NZ_JAZEUN010000034.1:0-28755 GCF_037029175.1 Galbibacter sp. PAP.153
CAATTTATAATAACATTTTTCTTACTATATAATATTATTTTTCTTACTTTGCAGTATCATAAAATAGATTCTATCTATAGCGTTAACTATAATGAATATAAAAGGTCTCCCCCCATATCGTTCCTTTAAAGGCTATTCTTATGTCTTTGTATTATTATTAATTGCCGCTTTATTGATTAGGTTTCCCTTTTTTTTCCGGGATTATATAGACCGTGACGAAAGTACTTTCATCCTTATGGGACAATCCATAGTGGATGGTTACCTACCTTATATAAAACTCTGGGACCTAAAACCCCCTTTGCTTTTTTATTTTTTTGCAGGGATTATCTTCTTGTTTGGCAAAAGTTTTCTTGCTATTCGCTTTATTGGTTGTGTGCTTATTAGCCTATCGGCTTTTGTTGTATACAAAATGCTAAAAGAAATATCCAGCAAAAAAATTGCGCTTTTGGGAGGTGTCCTGTTTATTATAACCGCTAGCCTCTTTGGTAACATACAAGGCGTAATGAGCGAACATATTTCCATATTCTTTTTTATACCCGCTCTTTTTATATTGTGGAAAAACCATACCAATTATGTAAGTCTTTTTTTTGTGGGGCTATTACTGGGCTGTTCCATGATGACCAAACTTAATATGGCATACCCCGCATTGTTATTGGGGATTTTTCTGTGCATTAATAAATTATACCACGAAAATATCGTCAAGGCCTTTTTAAGTGGTTTCTTTTTGCTTTTTGGCACCTTGTTGACCATAACCATAACGGCCATTCCTTACCTATTAACCTCGAATTTCAATGTATGGTGGAATTCTGTCATCCTAGCCCCCATTGCCTATAATCCGGCCAGTTCGCTTATTACCAAACTGGTTTTATCTTTCTTTGTGGTATGTGCCATAGGGATTGCTTATATTCTTTACAAAAAATACAATCACCATATTAAAAAAATACAGCGCTTATATGTCCTAATTGTTTTATCGTTAATAGGCGTATTGATTTCTTTTATCGATGCTGGAAAGGTCAACGGGCATTATTTAATACAGGTATTTCCATTTTTGATTGTATGCCTCATGATTTGGCTTTACAACACAAGGTTTAAAATTTATATTTCATTAAAACTGATAACCATTCTGCTGATTATTACCCCAATGGAATCTTATGTTGAATACGGCACTTTGGCCAACAGGCTTGTTCAGGGAAAAACGCTTTATAACGAAGAAGGTTTTGAAATACCCGAATATTTTACAAAAACACATGTTAATCCCAATAATATACTTTTTGTTGATTACCATATTGGTTATTGGCTGATGAACGAAAACATTCCCTCCAAGGCAATGACGCACCCCAGTAATTTATATCGGGAAGCGCTTTTTCCATACATGGGCATACGTTCGTCTTCGAGCGAAGAAGAAATATTTCGCATCTTCAATATTGTAAAACCAGAATATATTGTGGGTCCGGACCCTGATTATTTGTTTTCAAAAAAAGAAAAAGATTATCCCTTGGAAAGCTCTATTTTCGACCGCTTATTGATAAGCAAATACCGTTTGCAAAAAACCATTGGCAATGCAGGCATCTATAAAAGAAAAATTTAGCGCATTTTAATTCAATAAAGCGCTGTAAATTAACTTAATTTATCCCATGGTATGTAGCCATTGTCATTCCCCAAACCATTGCACAAGACAAAAATATCCCAATGGTATTTGCCAAAAAAGCCTGTTGATAAGGCATCCTGAACAAATAAGCGGCAATGCTTCCTGCGTATACACCGGTACCGGGTATTGGCAGCATTACAAATATCAAGATTCCATAGAAACCAAATTTCCCTACGTTTGTCCCAGCCCCTTTTTTTATCCTGCGTGCAACTTTAATGGCGCTTTTTTTGTAAAAATTCCATTTTAGCAAATGTGCGTTCATATAATCCAAAAAAAACATCATTATTGGGTACACCAATACATTTGCCGCAAAACATACTAAAAAAGACAGGTAAATATTTACATTATTGAATATGGCATATGGAATACCAACTTTTGCCTCGCCAAAGGGGGATACACTCCACAGCATGGCCACGAGTATTTCAGCAATCATTTTTTTTATCAAATATATAAAATATGGCAAAGGAAAATATTTTTTTTCTGATAATTATCAAGAAGACAAAAACAGTTACGAATCTACATCGTATTAAAATTGATTCTTTAAACCTTAGCCAAACGCTATTTTTTATAGAATCGGCAATATTCACATAAAAAAATCAATCACCTCATAATCAAAAACGTTAAAATTAAAACTTTAACAAACTTTAACTTGTATCATACGCAAAATTCCATTCATTTTGAAGCTTCGATGAATTTGAAGCCTTTTTATAGGCCGGTTCATGCTAAAACCCTATTTAAAACGTACTAACTATTTACCCCTCATGAAAGTAAAATACATAGTTTATCTATTGTTGATTATTGGTATTGGCGGCCTTATAGGCTACCGGATCTATAAAAATAATGAACAAAATACCGGTCCCTTAAAAAGTGGCAACGCCTCATCCATAAAAGTTGGTGGCATGGTGCTAAAACCACAGGAGTTTAAGGACAACCTCTCTCTTTCGGGTTCGCTCGAAGCCAATGAGCAAATTGAAATCCGCAGCGAAGTTTCAGGAGTGGTAGAAAGCATTAATTTTGAAGAGGGAAGCAAAGTAAGCGAAGGGCAAATATTGGTAAAGGTAAACGATATCGAACTACGTGCCCAACTATCAAAAGCAAAAACGGCACAAAAACTTGCTGCCGAGAACGAAAGAAGGGCAAAACTTCTTTTGGAAAAGCAGGCTATTAGCCAAGAAGAATACGATGTTGCCAGTGCCGACCTACAATCGGCGCAAGCAGAATCCGACCTAATCGCGGCGCAGCTCTCCAAAACTTCCATCAGGGCCCCTTTTTCCGGCACCATTGGGTTGCGGTCCATATCAAAAGGAAGTTATGTAACCCCAGTTACCATTATTGCAAAACTGGTAAATACAAAACGCTTAAAACTTACCTTCTCCATACCCGAAAAATATGCATCGCGCATGCAGCTTAATAGCATTTTTACCTTTACAACCACCAACAACACAGAAGAGCATACCGCTAAAATCTACGCCATAGAACCCGAAGTGGAAGTTGCCACACGAACATTAAAAATGCGCGCCATAACAGACAATAGCGAACAAAAGTTGTACCCTGGAATGTACGTAAATGTTAACCTTCCCCTAGAAACCGTTACTAATGCATTAATGGTACCTACGGAGGCTTTAATACCGATACAAAACGGGAAAAAGATTTTTATAGCGCGCAATGGAAGGGCTCAGGAAATAGAAGTACAGACCGGGGCCCGTACAGACCGTTATGTCCGGGTGCTTTCTGGGCTTAAACCCGGAGACACCATTCTAACATATGGCGTAATGGCCCTCGACAATGGTACGCCCGTAAAACTAGACCTCATTAATCCAGACGCTAGCACAGAAAATCCATGAATCTTTCTACCATAAGTATTAAACGTCCGGTTCTAACCATTGTAATGAATATATCAATTATCCTGTTCGGGATTATTGGTTATACCTTTTTGGGGGTTCGGGAATTCCCTTCCATAGATCCGGCCCAAGTATCTGTAAGAACAAATTACGCAGGTGCCAATGCCGATATTATTGAATCTCAAATTACGGAGCCTCTAGAGAAATCCATTAATTCCATTGACGGAATCCGGAACATTACTTCTTCGAGTATTCAAGGTTCCAGCAGGATTAATATTGAATTCAACTTAGATAAAAACCTAGAAGAAGCGGCCAACGATGTTCGGGACAAAGTTTCCCAAGCCGTGCGTAGCCTCCCCGATGACATTGATGCGCCTCCGGTGGTTTCCAAGGCAGATGCCGATGCCCAGCGTATTTTGTCAATGACCGTTCAGAGCGACACCAAGAACATACTTGAACTTTCTGATTATGCCGAAAACGTAATCGCCCAGCGTATCGAAACCATTCAAGGGGTGAGCAGCGTTCAAATTTGGGGACAGCGCAAATATGCCATGCGGCTGTGGATAGACCCCGTAAAATTAGCTTCTTACGGAGCTACCGTTGCCGATGTGCGCAATGCATTGTTGGCCCAAAATGTAGAATTGCCTTCTGGGAAACTCACGGGCAACAATACCGAGTTGACCGTTAAAACAATAGGCAACCTTTCTACAGAAGAAGGCTTTAACAACATTATCATTTTAGCCGAAGGAGAAAAAGTAGTTCGCTTTAGCGATGTTGGTAAAGCAACCCTTGAAGGCGAAAACATGGAAACGAAAATGAGCGACTCTGGCCAGCCCATGGTAGCCGTTGCCGTAATACCCCAACCCGGAACAAACTATTTGGACATTGCCGATGCTTTTTACAAAGAATACGACAAATTGAAAAAAGATCTTCCCGAAGGCTTTAAGCTAAATGTTGTAATCGATGATACAATTTTTGTTAGAAAAGCAGTTAGTGAAGTTGCCGAAACACTTGTAATTTCGATTATTCTGGTAATTTTGGTAATCTTCCTTTTCTTTAGGAACTGGTCCATGGCATTACGTCCGCTTATAGATATTCCAGTTTCGTTAATTGCTACCTTTTTTATCATGTGGGCCTTGGGATATTCCATTAACGTGCTTACGCTTTTGGCCATTGTTCTTGCTACCGGCCTGGTGGTTGATGATGGAATTGTTGTTACCGAAAATATATACAAAAAAGTAGAAGAAGGCATGAGCCCCATAGAGGCGGCTATTAAAGGATCTAATGAAATTTTCTTTGCCGTAATATCCATATCCATTACTTTGGCGGCCGTATTTTTACCGGTTATTTTCTTGGAAGGCTTTGTTGGAAGGCTATTTAGGGAATTTGGCGTAGTGCTGGCTGCTGCCGTATTGGTATCTGCTTTTGTTTCCCTTACGCTTACCCCCATGCTGAACGCGTATTTAATGAAGCCCGGAAAGCAAAAACACTCAAAATTCTACAACATTACAGAAAACTACTTTGTTGCAATGAACAAAGGTTACGCCAGCTCATTAAGTGGTTTTATGAAACGCAAATGGCTTAGTTTCCCTATTTTATTGGCATGTATTGTAATGATTGGCCTGTTTTACAATATTCTTCAGAAGGAAACCGCTCCTTATGAAGACCGTGGTTTTGTAAGCTTAAACGTAAGTGCCCCCGAAGGGTCTTCATATGAGTACATGGACCGGTACATGACGCATATTACAAAACTTATCAACGATTCCATTCCGGAGAAAAAAGTAAGCCTCATATTAACCTCGCCAGGATTTGGTACTTCCTCCGTAAATAGCGGAAGGGCTTTTATCGCCTTAGAAGATGTGCACGACCGGGAACGTTCCCAGCACGAAATAGCCAATGATCTTGGACGGTGGACCAAAAGTTATGTCGGTGCAAAAACCAGTGTATCCGAGAAACCCACAATTTCCGTAAACCGTCGTGGCGGGCCACCCATTCAATACATCATTCAGGCTCCTAATTTTGAAAAATTAGAAGAAAAAATCCCTGAATTCATGAAGGAAGCCGAAAACGATCCCACTTTTTCTTATACAGATGTAGACCTCAAATTTAACAAACCGGAAATCTACGTAACCATCAACAGGGAAAAAGCCGAAAGCTTGGGAGTTTCTGTACGGGATGTTGCACAGACCCTGCAATTATCGTTGAGTGGCCAACGCTTTGGGTATTTCCTCATGAACGGAAAGCAATATCAGGTAATAGGCCAGTTTGATAAAAAAGACCGGGCAACGCCTACCGACCTTACTTCTATTTTTGTTAAAAACAAAGAAGGCCAATTAATTCAGTTGGACAACCTCGTTACAACATCAGAACATAGTAGTCCACCGCAACTGTTTCATAATAACCGGTATCTTTCTGCAACGGTTTCGGCCAGTCTTGCTCCGGGAAAAAGCATCAGCGATGGAATAAATGCCATGAATAAAATCAAGGAAAAAGTTCTCGACGAATCCTTTACAACAGACCTCGGTGGCGAATCCAGGGATTTTGTAGAAAGCAGCTCGAATACCATGTACGCCTTTGGACTTGCCCTTTTGCTGATTTTTTTAATTCTCTCGGCACAATTTGAAAGTTTTATCGATCCGTTAATTATTATTTTAACGGTCCCAATGGCGGTGGCCGGAGCAGTATTTTCTTTATGGCTTTTTGGGCAAACCTGGAATATTTTCAGCCAAATTGGTACCATTATGCTTATTGGCCTGGTAACCAAAAACGGTATTTTAATTGTTGAATTTGCCAACCAGCTCCGTGAAGAAGGCGTTCCCAAAGAGCAGGCCATTGTTAGGGCGGCAGAATCGCGTTTGCGACCCATATTAATGACAAGTTTAACCATTGCCTTGGGCGCACTGCCCATTGCACTGTCTCTGGGAGCCGCTTCTACAAGTAGGATTGGCATGGGGGTCGTTATTATTGGGGGAACTATGTTCTCGCTTATCTTAACATTGTACATTATTCCCGCAATCTATTCTATGTGGTCTAAAACCAAAAAGCTTAAAACCGAATATGAAGCTCTTGATAAATATGAAAATGAATAAAAGCACCTCATTATTGCTGCTAGTTTTTGGCTTCTTTATTTTTTATGGATATGCTCAGGAGGCTAAAATCTTAACTGCTGAAAATGCCATAGCCATTACACTCGAAAACAACTATGAAATAAGGCTCGCAAAAAACGACCTGAAAATAGACGAAGTCAATACATCTCCCGGGTTTGCAGGAATGCTCCCGCGGGTAAACGCATCCTTAGACGATAACAACAGTGTATTAAACCTTACACAAACTAGATCGGATGGAACCGTAAACGCGCTCGACAATGCCAAAAACAATAATTTGAGCTATGGTGTAGCGTTGGATTGGACCCTTTTTGATGGTTTTGGGATGTTTGCAAAATACGATCAGTTAAAAGAGAATAAAAAACTGGGCGATGCAGAATTAAAAAAATCTATTTTAACCAATGTAAGCAGTGTACTTGTAACTTACTATGATCTTGTACAGCAGCAACAGCAACTTGCTGCTTTAGATAGCACACTTGTAATCTCGCAACAAAGGGTTGAACTCGCTCAAAATAGGTTTACCATTGGTAAAGCTTCCAAACTGGAAGTGCTGAATGCCCAAGTTGATTTAAATACAGATCAAACCCTCATGCTGAAGCAAAAGGAAATTTATGCCAACACAAAAGTAGAATTAAATCAATTACTTGCCCGCGACAATAAAACCGAATTTAAAGTGGTAGACAATATCACGGTAGATGAAGACTTATTTTTGCCAGAACTGGAAAGCATGGCAAAAGAAGGCAACCCCGAATTAATGGCCCAAGTTATAAACAAGCGTATTGCCGAACTGGAACTCAAACAGGTTAAATCGCTCCGTTACCCTTCATTAATAGCTACAACTGGATATAATTTTAGCGAATCGGAATCCAGTTTAGGGTTTACCACCAATTCTTCTTCTCACGGATTTAATTATGGTTTTGGTGTTAACTTAACCGTTTTTAATGGCTTCAACCAAAATAGAAACGAAAAAATTGCCAAAATTAAAATAGACAATAGCAAATTGCTTATTGAACAACAAGAAAGAACCCTTTTGTCTCAATTAAGTATTGCCTACCAAACCTATCAAACCAATTTAAATCTTATTGAACTAGAGCGGAACAATGAGGCCATTGCCAAAGAAAATCTGGAGATAACCATGGAAAAATACCGTATAGGTGCCATCCCAACCATAGAATTTAGAACAGCTCAGCTTAATTACATCAATGCACAATTACGCTTTAGCAATGCCAATTTCCAGGCCAAATTGTCTGAAATAGCGCTAAAATCATTATCGGGGAGCCTTCCGCTATAGTTTTTTATAGAAAAGTCTGCATATACGGGAATAACAATACATTAAAACCAAAGAACACTTTGGGCAAAGCACAAAAATAGGTACTGCCGTTATTTTAATAATTAAGATGCTTTTTTGAAAACACTTTTGTAAGTTTATACTGTACAATTTAAAAAATAAAGAATGAAATTATTTCGTTTAATCGCTTTTCTTACCCTCGGATTTATACTAACGCAATGCAAGCAGGACAAAAAAGCTTCTGTTGAAGAAATTACAGCAAAAGAAACTGCTTCCGTTCCACAGGAAAAGCCCAAGGACATAAAAACCCCAAAGGGAATGATCTGGATTCCGGGAGGCAACTTTACACAAGGTGCAAGGAACGGCGACGACAAGGCACTTTCTCATGAAAGGCCGGCTCATCCCGTTCATATAGATGGCTTTTTTATGGACGAAACAGAGGTTACCAACGATGAATATGCAAAGTTTGTTGAAGAAACAGGTTATGTAACAGTTGCCGAAAGACCCGTTGATTGGGAGGAATTAAAAAAACAAGTCCCACCGGGGACACCAAAACCTCATGATTCTTTATTGCAACCAGGTTCTCTGGTATTTAAAAAAACCAAAACGAGCGTTCCAAATCTATACGATTTTTCCCAATGGTGGGAATGGAAAATCGGGGCCAACTGGAGACACCCAAAAGGGCCCGGAAGTACCATTGAAGGAAAGGGAGACTACCCCGTTGTACATATTGCTTACGAAGATGCCTTGGCGTATTGCAAATGGGCCGGAAAAAGACTTCCAACAGAAGCCGAATGGGAATTTGCGGCCAATGGCGGTTTAAAAAACACTTTGTATTCTTGGGGAAATGACACAGAAAAACTTACTGTTGAAGCCAATACATGGAATGGGGAATTCCCCACAGAAAACACCGAAGAAGACGGATACGAAAACAAAGCCCCTGTTAAATCTTTCCCTGCCAATTCTTACGGATTGTACGAAATGTCAGGAAATGTTTGGGAATGGACACAAGACTGGTACAATGTAGATTATTACAAGCAGTTATTAGACCAAGGAGTGGTGAACAACCCATATGGGGCAAAATCTCCATACAACCCAAACAATCCGCTTGTAGAAGAAAAGGTAATAAAAGGCGGCTCTTTTTTATGCAGTGCCAGCTATTGTTCCAGTTACAGAATATCTGCAAGAATGGCAACAGCTACCGATTCTGGGCAGGAACACCTTGGCTTTAGAACTGTTGCAACGCCAGACATGCTTAAAAACTAAGCCTTAAGGTACGGCCAAATTTACAACCGGGCTATGATCTATTTTAAAATTGCAGGAATTGGCTATAAAACAATATTCATTTGCTTTATGGTGTAAATCCATAGCCTCTTCCTTCATAGATTCTTCCTCAACTTCTATAACCGGGTTCAGTACCACTTTGGTAAAACGGCCACCCCCATTTTTTGTTTCTTCCATAATGCCAGACGGTGTGTCTTTGTAACTTTTAACCACCACGCCCGATATTGCACAAAAATGTAAATACCAAAGCATATGGCAACTCGAAAGTGAAGACAAAAACAATTCTTCTGGATTGTATTTGTCTTTATCGCCCCGAAAAGCAGGATCGGAAGAGGCTTGGATCAATGGTTTATTGCCAGAATTAATGGTGTGGCTCCGCTCGTAGGAACGGTAATCTATTGTTCCCTTCCCTAAGTTTCCCGTCCACCGTATTGTTGTTTTGTACTCGTGTTGTTTGTTCATTATTCTTCTATAACCGATAAAATATTACCCGAAGGATCTTTAAACCATGCTATGTTTGGCCCTTCATTTTTGTTTGAAGACCTAAAAATACCTCTTTTATCGGTTTTAGGGTACTCGTACTGCTCCATTTTTATTCCTATTGATACCAAAAATTCTACGACATCATCAATATTGTTTACTGTAAAATTCAATACCGTAAAATTTGCAGCTTGGTGCGCATCTCCTTTCGGATAAGCAATAACTTCATTTCCGCCTTTTAAATGCAATTCCAAGATTCCCATTTCGTTTACCGAAGTATCCAACCCCAATTTATCGCCATAAAATTTTTTTGCCTCGTCAATATCATGTACGGAAAAGCTTGAAAATGTGCTTGTTTCATTTAACATTCTATTATTATTTAAAATTAATCTGCTTCAGAAAGCTCTTTTATTTTTTCCATGGCCAATGGCCAGGTTTTGTCAAAATAATCTACATAATCCTCGGTTATGTCCATATCCACTTTTAAAAGCGTTTCCCCGTTTACAGGTTCCAAACTATAATTTTCATGGGCTCCGCACCACTCGCTTTCTTCCTTTCCAATTACTTCTTTTCCTTTGTGCACTTCGCCCAAATGTTGAAATGACATATATTCATATGGAATTTTTCTTGCTATTTTACTTACAATCCCATCATCATCCTTACCTAAGAAAAAAATCTTGTCTCCTTCCTCCCAATTAGATTCGGCCCTAGAACCTTCACTAAAAACAGCGCTCCATTGCACATACGTATCGTTGTTCCATAATACTTCCCATACTTTTTTTCGGGAAGCTGCTATTTTAATTGTATAAACTTGCTTTTTCATTGTTATAATTTTTTAATTGGCTGGCATTTTCTCCATATCCATGAACAGCATGCTCCAACGGTGCCCATCTGGATACTGAAAACCAAAAGCATACATCCATCCTTGCGATTCGGCGGGCTCGGCATAAACCTTTCTTCAGGCTTTTTTACCTTGACCGCCAATACTGATTTTAAAAATTTACACTATAAAATTAGTGATATTGTACGCTTTAAGCAATGGGCAATTACGGCAATTTATGAGGCGTATTGCGTAAAAGCTTTTCATTTAAGGCTTATGTTCGTTTTTTTTGAAATAAAAACACGGATGCTTTTACCGCTATTTCTTTCTTATAAATTTACACAAATCACTATTTGTTTAAACTATCGTTATATAACTAAATAAAATTGTCTTTATCGCATAGAAATACTTAATTTTATGCTTTCTAAACATTGTATCCGTTATAAAGTGAAAATAGGAATTACAGCAGACCACGCAGGATTTGAAAAAAAGGGGGAATTGAAAGAACTCCTTGATAAAGCGGGCTATGCATATGAAGATTTTGGTGCCTTTTCCTATGATTCTCAAGATGATTATTCTGATATTATTGTCCCGTTGGCCGAGGCTATCGCTAAAGGGAGTATAGAAAAGGGAATTGCCATATGCGGAAGCGGTGTTGGCGTGTCTATTGCCGCAAATAAATTTCCCGGGGTACGTGCCACATTAATTACCGAAACCTATTCGGCCCACCAAGGGGTTGAACACGATAACATGAACCTAATTTGCTTAGGCGGAAGGGTCATTGGCACTGCACTTATCTGGGAGGTTACAGAAGCATTCCTAAAGGCCAAGTTTCAAGACGAAGAACGCTTTAAGCGCAGGCTGGACAAAGTTGTGGAAATAGAAAGAAAAAATTTTAAAGAACAAATTAACAATAAAAATTGACTATGAAAGATTTTGATTTTGGTATTGTTGGTCTTGGTGTAATGGGGAGAAACTTGCTGCTAAACATGGCAGACCATGGTTTTTCTGTTGCCGGTTTGGACCTGGATGCCGAAAAGGCCACTTCGCTGGAAAACGAAGCCGACGATAAACATACCGTAAAAGGGACAACAAACGCCAAAGAATTTGTACAACTTATAAAAAAACCAAGGGCAATCATGCTTTTGGTACCAGCTGGAAAGCCTGTAGATGCTGTTATTAAATCTCTTTTGCCTTATTTGGAAGAAGGCGATATTGTAGTAGATGGCGGGAACTCGTATTTCGAGGACACCAACAGAAGGGTTGACGAGCTGGCCGCACAAAATATTCATTACTTCGGAATGGGAATTTCCGGCGGGGAAAAAGGAGCGCGTTTTGGCCCTAGTATGATGCCGGGAGGCGATGAAAATTCATATGAAAGATTACGCCCAATTTTTGAAGCCATTGCCGCAAAGGTAAATGGAGAGCCTTGTGTAACTTACTTAGGACGTGGTTCTGCGGGAAATTACGTAAAAATGGTTCATAACGGTATAGAATATGCAATTATGCAGTTAATTGCAGAAACATACGATGTCTTGAAACGCGGATTTGAATTTGAAGATGACGAGCTTCAAAACATGTTTGCATCCTGGAACGAATCAGAATTGCAATCGTATTTAATAGAAATCACGGCTGCTATTCTAAAAAAAGATGATGAAATTACCGGAAAACGTTTGGTCGGCTTGATTTCCGATACGGCCAAAGCAAAGGGAACAGGAAAATGGACCTCTCAGAACGCAATGGAAATTCAAGCACCCGTTCCATCCATAGACCTGGCCGTGAATATGAGGGATATTTCCAAATATAAAAAAGAAAGGACCCAGGCATCCAAAACCTATGCTTGGCACGGAGATTCAGAAAACATTAGCGAGGAGAGCCTAATGGCAAATTTTAAAGATGCTTTTTATTTTGGAATGCTTTCCATCTATGCCCAAGGAATGGCACAGCTTACCATTGCATCCAAAGAGTTTGATTATGGCCTAAACCTAGAAGAAGTTGCTAAAATATGGCGTGGTGGATGCATCATCAGGGCAGCCGTTCTGGAAGATTTTAGGGAAGCCTACAAGGCAAACCCAAAACTGCCCAATTTGTTATTGGACGAAAATCTTGCTTCCAAGCTTAACGTTCATCAAAAAGCAATGCGCTCGGTAGTAAAAATTGGTATAGACAAAGGTATTCCCATGGCTGTTTACGGTACCGCACTAACATATTTTGATGCCTACAGAAGTGAAACTTTACCAACAAACCTTATCCAGGCGCAAAGAGATTATTTTGGTGCCCATAAATACGAAAGAATCGATAAAGAAGGTATTTTCCATACTGAATGGGAAAAATAATTCATAAAAAATAAAAAGGGGCCTCCATAAATAAATTGGCAATATTCAATAAAATTTGTGGCCAATTCCAACCGCCTGAACCAAATGGGCAGGCCCGACCGATATACAAAATAAAAAAAACATGAAAACGAATAAAAAGGCATCTCCCACAGTTATTGTTATTTTTGGCGGTACCGGAGATCTTGCAAAAAGAAAGTTAATTCCAGCATTCTACAATTTGTTCAATGAAAACTGGATGCCAGAAAATTTTGCTATCTATGGGTTGGGAAGAACAGAACTTACCGACGATCAATATCGTGAAAACCTACACGAAGGATTAAAGGAATTTTCCAGAAGCGGCGAACCAGATCCTAAAAAATGGAATATTTTTAAGGAATCGTTGCACTATTTCCCATCCAACATAAACGATGAAAACGACTATAAAGAGCTTCTTAAAAAAATTGAAGATTATGATAATAAATGGGAGATTCGTGCAAATAGGCTGTTTTACCTATCGGTTTCCCCGCGTTTTATCGAGCCATTAACAGTCAACATAAAAAATTCCGGACTTGCAACCGATAAATCAAAAGACAGGATAATTATTGAAAAACCTTTTGGTTACAACAAAGAATCGGCCGTTGAGCTCAATAAAATGCTTACCAAAACTTTTCATGAAGAGCAAATTTTTAGAATAGACCATTATTTGGGCAAGGAGACCGTTCAGAATATTCTTGCCTTCCGGTTTGCAAATACACTTTTTGAGCCACTTTGGAACAGAAACTATATCGATTCGGTACAGATAACCGTTGCCGAAAAAGTGGGCGTTGAAGACCGCGGTGGCTATTATGAAGGTGCTGGTGCATTGCGCGACATGATCCAGAACCATTTACTGCAAATTTTGTGCATGGTAGCCATGGAACCGCCAGCCTCTTTTGATGCTGAAGAAATACGAAGCCGAAAATACGATGTACTTAAAGCAATACGGCGTATAAAACCAGAAGAAGTGCATCATTACGCCGTAAGGGGGCAATATTCGGATGGATGGATTGAAGGCGAGAAAGTACCTGGATACCGTGAAGAAAAAGGAGTTAGTAAAAATTCCAACACCGAAACCTTTGCCGCAATCAAGTTTTATTTAGACAATTGGCGGTGGCAAAATGTGCCTTTCTACTTAAGGACCGGAAAACGCATGCAGGAAAAAACTTCTTCCATAACCATTCAATTCCGACCCGTGCCGCACGCTTCGTTTCCGGCAACGCAGACCGATAGTATCATGCCAAATAGGTTGACCATCAATATCCAGCCACAAATGGACATATTATTGCGCTTTATGACCAAGCGCCCCGGACTGGAAATGAACCTCAACCCTTCTGAAATGATTTTTAATTACGATAACTGCTCTACGCAAACCCCCGAAGCATACGAGACCCTGCTCTTGGACGCCATGCTTGGAGATACAACCCTGTTTATGAGGTCGGACCAAATTGAAGAAGCCTGGGATGTAATCTCAACAATTCTCGACGCATGGGAAAATAGGAATTCCATAGATTTTCCAAATTATCAGGCAGGAAGTTGGGGCCCCGAAACTGCGGAAGCACTTATTGCCCGGCAGGGACATGTCTGGGCCGTAAATAAACATTCAACAGAAAAAAAATAACAAATGATTCAAGTATTTGAAAATAAAGATATTCTAAACAAGCAAACAGCCGATCTTTTTATTGAGAAAGCTCAAGTAGCCATTGACAAACGGGATAAATTTACCGTGGCACTTACCGGTGGTTCCTCTCCGGCCGGTTTGTACAAATTATTGGCTTCGCCCGCTTACAAAGAACAAGTTGACTGGAGTAAGGTGTACGTTTTTTGGGGGGATGAAAGATGGGTTCCGCTGGACGATGAAAAAAGCAATGCAGGAGCTGCCTTTAAAGATTTTTTAAACGATCTTCCCATCCCAGACGACCATATTTTCCCTATGTGGAAAAAAAATATTGAACCAGAAGCTTATGCAAAAGAATACGAAGCCATTCTGGAAAATCATTTAGAACTTGGCGATATTTTCGATTTAATATTGCTCGGTATGGGAGACGATGGGCACACGGCCTCTTTATTCCCCAACCAAAAGGTGCTAAACGAAAAAGAAAAAAAGGTAGCTGCTTATTATCTTGCTCCACAAAACATGTACAGGATAACCCTTACCGCACCATTGATAAACAAAGCCCGTAAAATAGTATTTATTGTGTTTGGAGAGAAAAAAACCAACGCACTTTACGAAGTAATCGAAGGGGAACGAAACAGTACTTTATACCCTTCCCAGCTTATCCAACCGGTATCGGGGAACATAGTCTGGATGGTCGACAAGGTTGCCGCAGGAAAATTAAGCATCTAAAATAATAACCTGAGTTCGGTTAATATAAAAAGAAGAGTGTGAAGGTGTCCAAAAGCAGGTATTACTTGTCTATGGCATGTTCACCTTTTTGTTTTTCAAGCATTTTGTTGATAACCAATTTGCGCTTCCCGGAAAGCAGTAAAGGTATATCATTAACATATTTTACTTTTATAATGGCACTTTCGCCCAAATGTGTTTTAAATTCATCAATCATCTCGGTTTCCATGTCAAAATCATCATATACATTTAATTTGAAGAGGTAAGTATTTGAATTTTCCTGAATAAACTGAAACTGCTTGATTTTAGGGTATTTCAATAAATGATAGGTAACATACGAAGTAATAAGTTCTCCTTTGGTATTGTATATCATGTCCATTTTCCTACCTTCAACCCGTTCTAAATAAGGTGCTCCATTGAAGCTGTCTTCAATGGCCATACAACCTATATCTCCGGTATCGTATCTAATTAATGGCATGCTGTAATTGTAAAAGTCGGTCACTACAATCCTGCCCGGTTTTCCTGGAGTCACTGGAACATCTTCATCGGGCTTAAGGATTTCAATAAAATAGCTCGCCCAATTGATGTGAAAATTAGTCCCCCCGGGAAATTGTTGCGCCAAAATACCGTTTTCGACATTAGAGTACCTCGATAGGCCTTCCACACCAAAATAATATTTTATTTGTTCTTTAGACTTTGCGCTCAGGTATTCGGACATTGCTATTACCGACTTTACATTGGCATTTATAGGTGGCGATTTCTTACTTTCCAGGTAATTGCAAATTGTTGTAAGTGCCGAGGCATAGCCCAATATACTTTTAGGTGAAGGGTCTTCTGCTATTTTGTCCATTAGGCCTTGAATATCGCTATCGGATAATTTGGAGACCGGGTGCATCAAAATATTTTGAAGAAATGAAGACAGGGTATCTTTGCTGTTGTATTGATCCCAATGCCGGATATAAACTAATTTTTGACCAACTTTGTACCCGCTTCTGTTGGCAAAATAGAGTGTATCGGCCGTATTTCTATTTTTCTTGTTCCTGTTGTAATATATTCTAAAAGGGGTTCCTGTAGATCCGCTTGTGTATCTTGAATAAAGTTTTTCGTCGTGATAGGCATCCGACTTAAATTCTTCAAAATAATCCCTTATAATATTTTTGTTTACAACGGGGAAGTTTTTAAGTTCGTTTAAATTGGTTATGTTTTTGTAATAGGGAACTGTTTTTTTTACATGTACCATTAAAGCTTCCAAGAGTTCCTTTCGTCTATATGCTGCTTGTGGGCTGTTGTATTTTTCCATGATGAATTCAATATCATCATAATGTTTTTTTATGCTGGCCCCTTTAAGTAGGTCCAATAGCCAAAAAGATTTTTCTCGAAACTTATTTATCATTCCCATAGTACGCAGTAATCAAATCTTTTTATTGGTTAAACAATTGTATTAGTACATTTTTTAGAACAATTCTCGGTCGCCTTCATCTTATAAAACCATATTTATAAAACATAGCGGTTTGGGAAGAATTTCCCATAAAAATAACCGAATTTACCCCCCTGTAATGTAAAACTCCACCAATGGTATGGATTATCTATGAAATACCTATGAAAAGCAAAAACCGCAACCTCAATTCACAATTAAATGAAGTATCTTTAAATCAGAATCTTATAGCTATTTCTGCCCTATAAAAAGAACGCATAATACATGAAACAACATCAACCAACAATAATTGTTCTCAGTAGGTTTTTATTTTTTTTGTTTTTAGTTGTAGGCTCCAAAAATGTTAATGCCCAATTAAAAATAAAAGGAACTGTTTATGCAAACAATAACAACAATACACTATTCCCGATAAGCGGTGCCAAAATACATTGGCTAAACGATAATATTTCTACCATTACGGACAGCGATGGCGATTTTAACATTCCATACAGTAAGGCCTCAAAAAAGATTGTAATAAGCTATACCGATTTTAGAAACGATACCATTTTGGCAAATAGGCCAAACCTTGGAAAAATTATACTCTTTCCCGAAATTGCACTGGAAGCCGTAGTTGTTGAAGAAAGGGTAAACCCATTGCAACGCTCGCTATTTGAAGTTCAAAATGTGGTAACGGTAGACAATAGGGAAATGTTAAAGGCCGCCTGTTGCAATCTCTCCGAAAGTTTTGAAACCAATCCCGCAGTCGATGTAAACATATCCGATGCCGTTACCGGGGCTAAACAGATACAAATGTTGGGGCTTAATAGCCCGTATTTGTTGTTTACACAAGAGAACATGCCGTCTATTAGGGGCGCGTCTCAAATATATGGTCTTTCGTTTATACCGGGTTCTTGGATAGAAAGCATACAAATTACCAAAGGGGCCGGCAGTGTTCTCAATGGCTACGAAAGTATTTCCGGACAAATAAATTCTGAATTGGTGAAACCCTTTACCGATAAAAACCTATTTCTAAATGTATATGCAAACAATTACGCCCGGTTCGAGCTTAATTCCCGCTATAATACGGAAGTAACCAATAAATTGGCTACCGGACTGTATATTCATGGCAATTTAAGGACTGCTAAAGTTGATGAGAATGGAGATAATTTTTTGGACACCCCACTTGCTAGACAGATTAATTTTATGAACAGATGGCAATATACCGACCCAGAAAATGGCTGGGTTGGCTTTTTTAACATACAATATTTAAAAGATGAAAAGCAGACCGGTGAACTGGATTTTGTGCCAAAAGAAGATAAATTTACAACAAATGCCTGGGGAAGCGAAGTAAATACCAGCCGATTGGACCTATCGTCTAAAGTAGGATATGTATTTCCCGATTTACCGTATCAAAGTTTTGGGGTACAAATGGCATATACCGACCATGACCAAAATTCTTATTACGGGTTTAATACCTACGACATTAAACAACGGTCTATTTATACCAATGCCATTTTTAATAGCATTATTGGAAGTACACAACATAAGTACAAAACGGGCATAAGTTATACATACGATGCTTTTAACGAACTGGTCAACCAGCAAATTTATGATAGAAAGGACAATTCGATCGGGGCTTTTTTTGAATACACATACAACAACCTTGATAAATTGAGCCTAGTAGCGGGGCTCAGGATAGACAACCATAACAGGTTACATACTTTTATTACACCTAGGCTTCATATACGTTATACTTTATGGGACAAAGCAAGCATAAGGGCTTCCGCAGGAAGGGGAAAAAGAAATACTAATATTTTTGCCGAAAACCAACAGCTTTTTGCCAGTTCCAGACAAATCAATATAGAAAACAACAACGGAAATACGTATGGCCTGTCTCCAGAAACCGCATGGAATTACGGCATCAGCTTTACCCAAAAGCTCTATTTATGGAATAGGACCATGGTTCTTTCGGCCGATTTCTATCAAACGCGGTTTACCGACCAAGTTGTAGTTGACTGGGAAAATCCAAGGGAAATTTCTTTTTATAACCTCAACGGAAATAGTTTTGCAAATAGTTTCCAGTTTGATTTTACCTACGAGATTATCCAAAACCTGTCCGTAAGGGCCACGTATAAAAATTACAATGTAAAAACCCATTACAACAATGGGGAACTTGAAAAGCCCTTACAGCCCGAACACCGCTTTTTTGCCAACTTAAACTTTGAAACCGTAAAACAGCCAACGGGAAAACAATGGCGGTTCGATGCTACTTGGCATTGGCAAGGTGCACAGCGTTTGCCAAACACCTCCAGCAACCCATTGCCCTATCAACTTAAAGCATTTTCTCCTTCGTATAGTGTAATAAATGCGCAAATTACGCGGGTGTTCAGTAATAAATTTGAATTGTACCTTGGCGGAGAAAACATAAACAATTATACACAAAGCAACCCGATTGTTGCCAGCAATGATCCTTTTGGCGAATATTTTGATTCTACAATTACTTATGCGCCCATTTTATCGGGAATTTATTACATTGGTATGCGTTTCAAAATATAATAAATAAAAAATTTAACCATACAAGTTCACCTTCATATAAAAAATCATGAAACAGTTAATAATTATCCTGACAATTGTAATGAGTGTTCCTTTGGCAGCACAGGACAAGAACAAAAAAGAGGTTTTTACGGTCAGCGGAAATTGTGCCATGTGCCAAAAACGTATTGAAAAAGCCGCCATTGAAGTAAAAGGTGTTAAATATGCCAGTTGGGACATCCCCAGCAAAGAATTAACCATTATTATGGACGAAAGAAAATGCAATCTGGACGATGTTAAAAAAGCCATAGCCCATGCCGGCCACGATACAGAACCTTACACAGCTGCCGATGACAGTTATAATTCCTTGCCGCCATGTTGCCTGTACAGGGATCCCGAAAGCATTAAAATGGAACACCATAAATAGCTTATGGGTATTTTTTACTTTTGCTCCTCAATAATAGTACTGATAAATATATTATTTCTTTTTGGCTGAATACTGTCTATAACATAGGTATATTTTTTGCCCGATTGGGGGTTTTCAATATAAATACCGTAATTGGTATTTTCGGCAAAGAGCATTAAAACAGAAGACCCTTCGGCTTTTTCTGGCGAAAGTGAAAGTGTTTTTACGACTGATGCTTCATTTGGGGATAAGGCAATATGCATATCATATTCATAAAGCCTAATGTTAGTGATTGCATAGGGCGTTTTATTAACGATCTTAAACGAAAATCCTTGTTGAAAGCATAAAACAGCAAAACAATACCATATGAGCATCGACCTTATATTTTAATTACTTTTTTAACTACCAACGTTTCGCCATTACCTCCCAAAACTTTTACAAAATAGGTTCCTGAAGACAGTCCGAAAAGATTGTTGATTTCCAAGGTATTGGTAAATTCGAAAAATTCCTGTTTTATCAATTGTCCTGTCATATTGTAAATTTCAATAACACAATCCCTTTTTTTGTTTAGTTTGATGGTAATCTTGGAATCAAACGGGTTTGGAAATGTCTGCATTACCACGGTTGGGTCGTTGGGATCTATATCTCCTTCGCTCCATAGCCAGACTTGGTCCAGTTGAACATCGTCAAAAGGCTTTTTCTTTCTTTCTTTTTTAACCATGGACCTTGCCGCCAATAACGAAGTAGTTTCCGTATCGATGGCTGCAACAAAATTTGCCCCAGATTCTGCAAAAAAGCCAGGCTTTAAAACCACTTCGGTTATGGATTCCATTTTAGAAGTGGTATTTTCGGGCGCTATAAAATTATTCCCGGCCTCTATGGTGTACTGATAATAAAAAAGCTCCTCTGGATTATACGTATTGCTTACAATATAATTGTCGAGCGTGGCCAAACCATCTTCAGCATAAAAAACACCCAAGGCCCTACTATCAACAATATCGTTGGGATTTACCAACGGAATGGTTTGCCCATCAAAAACATAAGTCCCATCGTAACGTATCATGTCTGTACGGACATACGATGAGCTATGGTGCATTTCTTCCCAATCGTGCCAAAGTTTATCCACGAAAGCATGGTGAAGATAAAAAACCGGATCCCTTGGTGAAGCCGATGTCAACATGGGCCCTGCAACCCATCTATGGGCTCCCGAATGTGGCCGTTGGCGCTCAAAAAAGTCCGAAAACTCAAAAAAGTCGGTCATTGCCAACATATTGTCTATTTCCTGTTGTGTGGGCAAGGTTCCAAAACTGCTAAGGTTTCTGTTTAAGTTCCAATTGGAATTAAAACTCCCCATAAAATCTTCGTCCCAAAGAGACGATGTTGTAGATTGATCTACAGACGACTCCCAATACGGAATTGTAAGCTTAGGATTAATATCCTGCATGGCCTGTTCCATTTCAAAAATAAAACGCCTGTGCCACGCTAAAAATATTTCTTTTTCGGGTTCCTCCGGCAAGTTAAAATGTATGTCGAGCCTGTTGGGATCTATATTGTCGAAATTAAAATAATTCATATGAAAATCAGACATATCCGTTATCCGGTCCCCCCCTTCCCTAAGTTGATAAAATGCATTTACCAATTCTGTCTTCTCATAAGTCGTCATTTCCTGATAATTCTTCCGTATGCTCTGCGAATTACCTTGATGTAGAAAAACAACAGCTGCAACAAGCGGTATGGATTTCAAGAGTTTTTTATAAAATAACATTGCATGTACCATTTTATACCTCTTATTGGTTGTTTAATTCTTTTTCTATTTTTTCAATACGCTTCAATAAATCGTTCAACGTATTGTTTTCGGCCTGAAGTTCATTTATTTTCTTTTCCTGCTGAAGCGTATACAGCGTAAGTTCTTCAATCTTTCGAAGTAGCTTGGCGTCCATATCCCCCAATCCGATTCCGTTTTTTTCAATTTCGGAAGCACTTGGGATATTTATTAAATGCTTATTCTCTTTGATATGATTTTCCACTTCTTCTAAACTTGGCAAAGTATATGCATCTTCAAACACATAATCAGGCCAGTTTCCCTGCAAGGCTACCCTAACCTCTTCCGCAACAATATTTCCTGCAACAGCCAATCGATAACCCAATGTGGCCGAAGTACCAATACCTACGTTTCCATTGGCAAACAAATTATTGGCCTGCCAATCTACGGTATCCAAATTGGCGTTCTCGGTAGTATATGGGGTCACGCCACCTCCACTTCCAGCAGTAGTCGTTACGTTTGCAGTGTTGCTAACCGCAGAGATGTTCCCGGCGGCATCATGTGCAAATATTGTAAAGGCATAGCTTGTCGAGGCCGTCAAACCACTTGCCGAAAAGTTTGTTGCACCCCCCGTTAACCCAATGCTCGTTCCGTCACGGAAAACCTCGTAATCGGTTACCGCTACGTTATCGGTTGAGGCTGTCCAGCTTAGGTTTGTGGTTGTGGCTGTCGTTCCCGAAGCTGTCAAATCCACTATTGCCGATGGTGCTTCCGTGTCCCCGGCTGGTGCATTGGTCGTTACGTTTGCCGTGTTGCTAACCGCAGAGGTGTTCCCGGCGGCATCATGTGCAAATACCGTAAAGGCATAGCTTGTCGAGGCTGTCAAACCGCTTGCCGAAAAGTTTGTTGCACCGCCCGTTAGCCCAATGCTCGTTCCGTCACGGAAAACTTCGTAATCGGTTACCGCTACGTTATCGGTAGAAGCTGTCCAGCTTAGGTTCGTGGTTGTGGCCGTCGTTCCCGAAGCTCCCAAATCTACTACCGCCGATGGTGCTTCCGTGTCCCCGGCAGGTGCATTGGTCGTTACGTTTGCCGTGTTGCTAACCGCAGAGGTGTTACCGGCGGCGTCACGCGCAAATACAGTAAAGGCATAGTTTGTCGAGGCCGTCAAACCGCTTGCCGAAAAGCTTGTTGCACCGCCCGTTAGGCCAATGCTCGTTCCGTCACGGAAAACCTCGTAATCGGTTACCGCTACGTTATCGGTTGAGGCTGTCCAGCTTAAGTTCGTGCTCGTATCGGTCGTTCCCGAAGCTGCCAAATCCACTATCGCCGATGGTGCTTCCGTGTCAAGATCATCTGTTGTAATGTTTACGGCATCGATTAAAACGCCATCGCCTGATATATTCCCCCTGTAACTGGGGCTGGTATATATCCTAATGGTCGCCGTGCTTGCATTTGCCGTTAGAGTAAAATTGTAAGGTGCCCAATCGGGATTGGTAATATTTGTAGTAGAAAAGCCTGTAAAGCCAGACCAGTTTGCAAAGGCAGGCAAATAACTTTGCGGTGCCCTTTTTGCCCAAATGGTAATATTGTAGGTTTCTCCGTTTACAACATTAAAAGTATATTCCCCATTTCTTCCTGAAGAAACGCCAGATGATGAAATCAATAAAGAATAGGTTCCATTTTGGGCATCGGTAGCCGTAGAAGCTATTACGGCTCCTCCAGTCCATCCTGTTGTTGCATCTGCTTCATTTGTTATAGAAGCTGCATTAGCCTGTGTATGTAAATTTTGTGCTGTTAGGCCACAAAAACTCATTAGAAGGATAAAAAAAGTAATTTTCAGTCTCATTTTATTAAGCGTTAGGTTGTTTTATAATGAGATTAAATTACGGCTGGATATGGGGAAGAATACTTTGTAAAAGTAGTTATTCCATGCGCTAGTCTTTTTAAAATTCCATCAAGAACAAGAAAAATCTTTCAAATACACAACTTCCGACAAAAAGCTATTTATTTCGTTGAAATACAACGCATTAAGACAACAATATTAAACTGTAAAGATTTATATCTCTATGAGAGTCCAATACTTATGAGCCTGGCATCCAAAAATTTCTTTTAGCGATATTTATTGCCTTTTAAAGAACAATTTTTATTCTATTTTCCCTTTCAGCTAATTTTACCTTGTCATTAACACAAACAACCAAAACATTTGCAACCATGTACAAAAGCTTTTTTAAACGCTTTTTGGATATTATGTTGGCGGCCTTCGGACTTATATTTTTGTCGCCCGTAATAATCGTTATAACCATTATATTATTGTTTGTAACTAATGGGCGTCCTTTTTTCTTTCAACTTCGACCGGGAAAAGACGAAAAAATATTCAAGCTTGTCAAGTTTAAGTCCATGACCGATAAAAAAGATGCCAATGGCGAGCTATTGCCCTATAGCGAGCGTATAACCAAGTTTGGCAGTTTTATACGCAAATATTCCCTGGACGAAATTCCCCAATTGTTCAATGTACTTAAAGGTGATATGAGCCTTATTGGCCCCCGCCCACTGCTTATTAAATATTTGCCCCTTTACAATAATACACAAAAGCAAAGGCACACTGTAAAGCCCGGTATTACGGGCTGGGCACAAATAAATGGCAGGAATGCCATCTCGTGGAACCAAAAGTTTGAATACGACATACATTATGTAAACCGGCTAAACTTTGCAATGGATTCTAAAATTATTTATTTAACTATGTTAAAGGTACTAAAGAAAGAAGGGGTCAATCAACAAAAAGATATTCCCATGGAACCTTTTAACGGTAACAACTAAAAAATATGGCTATTAATGTATTAATCAATGGAGTTGGAGGGCCAACGCCGCGTAGTATTGCCCGTTCCCTTCACCGTTACAGCAACATGGAGTACACTATTATAGGTACCGATATTAACCCGCGGGCCCATGGCCTGTATGAAAAAGACCTGTACCATGAAACCTATGTAATACCGCCTGCCGGAAATCCTGCCTATTGGAGTGCAATTAACAACATTATCGAGAAACATGATATAGAAATTGCCATAGTACAACCCGAACTGGAGGTACTGGAGTGGACAAAATATAAAAAAGAAGGTGGTATTTGGCCATGTAAGGTTTTTTTACCCGATCATGCCATTGTGGAAAACTTAATAGACAAGGCTTTAATGACCAACATCCTTAAAAAGATTGGGTTGGTACCCGCCTCTATAACCATTGACCCGCTTAATATAGATTATAGCGCCATAGAACAGCAACTTCCCTACCCGTTCTGGATTCGTTCTACCTCTGGATCCAGCGGCTTGGGCTCCCTAAAGGTAAAGGACAAAGCCAGCCTTAAAAACTGGATTACCATTAACCCTAAAGTAAACGAATTTATTGCAAGTACCTTTTTATCGGGAAGAAATCTGGCCTGCAAGCTGCTGTTCCATAAAGGAAAACTGCTACGTGCTGCCTGCGGGGAACGTGTAAATTACATTATGAGCAAAGTTGCGCCATCTGGCATTACGGGCAATACCTCCTTTGGGCGGTTGTTAAACGAACCTAAGTTAATAGACGCTTCTTTAAAGGCGCTCGAACTAATATCTATCCATACAGGCCAGGAATTGCACGGTTTTTTTACGGCCGATTTTAAAGAAGACCAAAACGGCACCCCTTTTATAACCGAAATTAACGTAAGAATGGTTGCTTTTAATATGTCTTTTGCGGCCGGGGGCGCAAACTTTAGCGAGGACATAATAAGAATTTTAACAGAAGACCCCACCTTTGACTATTCATATAAAATGTATGAATTTGAAAAAGATTTAATATTCCTCCGCGATGTGGACGCCGAACCAAAACTGATGAAAGAAACAGAGTTATTAAAACCCTATAACTTAAATACATTTTCCATGCGTTAATCCTGTTGGGTTATGGTTTTGGGTTCAAGGTTTCAGGTTTAAGGTTGTTATATTGCTATGTCGTTGTTCGTTGGTTGTTACTCATTGTTTGCATTAAGTCGGTCTAATAACAAATAACATCTCTTTTCCCTATACTAGTAAAACTTTGAACCTTTGCAACTTTGAACCTCTGAAACAAAAAACCTTTCCTCATTAACTTATTGGCTTATTTCCTTATGATAGTATGCGACTTCTCCTCCGTCGAAGTGACTGTGGATTTGAATGGTTATTGTTAACTGTTAATAGTCAAGTACACTGATGACAACATAGCTATGTAGCTACCTAGCAGCGTAACATCGAAGTGACTGCTACTTTGAAGAGTGGTTAGGGAAAAGTGAATAGGGACACAGTTAATTGAACACTCTCTTGAACTTTGACCCTTTGCAACTCTGAACTCTCAACTCTCAACTCTCAACCATCAACTAACCAAAATTAAACGTTAAGAAAGATATTGTCTTCAATTTCCATTAGCTGCCGTATTACTTTATGTTGAAAGGGCCGGTGACTTCAGAAAAAAATAATTCAAAAAAAATTTTAGCAAACTGTAACAATCTAAAAGTAACCTTATCTTTATAATAAACGAATTACTTTTTGAGCCAACAAAAGTTAAATACCGATCAACTATTAGCACGCTGCAAAGAAGGAGAGCAATCGGCACAAATGGAGCTGTACAACCGTTATTACAAGGCCATGTACAATACTTCGGTAAGGATTGTAAACGACCCCTTTGAAGCAGAAGACGTAATGCAGGAATCGTTTTTAAACGCGTTTACGAAACTTGACACGTATAGGGGCGAAGTTGCTTTTGGAGCATGGTTAAAACGTATTGTAATAAACAACAGTATTCATCATTACAGAAAACAACAAAGGAACAGTGTTGTGCCGCTGGACGATGTTTTACATAGGGTTGAAGACAGTAATGGAATTGAACCTGACCATGAGTTTACCAACATTAAGGCTCAAAAAGTGTTGCAGACCATGAAAATGTTGAAGGACAATTACAGGATTGCTTTAACCCTTCATTTAATAGAAGGATACGATTATGAAGAAATAAGTACAATTATGAACGTGAGTTATGCCAATTGCAGGACCACGGTATCTAGGGCAAAAGAAAGCTTAAGACAAAAATTAAAAGCAGAACCATATGAAGCCTAAAGACAACATAGAACATCTTTTTGATGAACTGAAAAACGATTGGGATGTTGAAGAACCCCAAAAAGGGCACGAAGCACGCTTTTTGAACAAGCTGGAAAAACAGCAAAAAGTAGTGGCGCTCCCTAAAAGGAAGTCACGGGCCCTTGTATGGAAAGCACTCTCTATTGCCGCTTCCCTGGCTATTTTGGTGGCTATCGGGGCGAAGCTCTTTTATGAGCCTTCTCCTGTAGTGGAACACGTAAAAGAGCCTACCGAGATAGAAAAGACCGAATTCTACTTTTCTTCTTTGATTAACGAAGAAATGGAAAAAATTCAAGCAGAGGCAACACCCGAGACCAAACAGATGATAGACGATGCCATGCTTCAAATAAAAAAGCTGGAAACAGATTATAAAGAGTTGGAAACCGATTTGGCGAACGATGGCAACAGCAAACAAATTTTAAATGCCATGATAATTAATTTCCAGACAAGGATAAATTTATTGCAAGATGTATTGTCTCAAATAGAAGAAGTTAAACAAATAAAAACCTCAAACAATGAAAGTCAGATTATATAAACTAGTATGTGTGCTTATTTGCCTGCCGCTATGGGTCAGTGCATCCGGACCGGGATGGAACGGTAAGTACACCAAAGAGAAAAAAATAAAGAAGGAATTTACCGTAAGCCCCACGGCCCGTTTGGATATCGAGAACAGTTACGGCAACCTGTATATTACTTCCTGGAACGAGAACAGAACCGTTATAGAAGTGCACATAAAAACCAATAGCAACAGCGAGGAAAAAGCACAAAGAAAACTGGACGAGATAGACGTGGAGTTCCATGCTTCGAGCTCTGTGGTCTCTGCCAAGACCATTTTTCAAAAAAACGGTTGGGGCTGGGGAAACAACAACAACATTAGCATGGAAATTAACTATACCATAAAGGTGCCCGTTGGGAACAGTGTAGATCTGGATAACGATTATGGCGGAATCTACCTTGACGAGATTAATGGCCTGGCCAATATTAGTTGCGATTATGGTAAAATGGAAATTGGCAAACTCAATGCCGACAATAACCAGTTGAGCTTTGATTATACTTCTAAATCTACTTTTGAATATATAAAAAGTGGTAAAATAAATGCTGATTATTCAAGTTATGAAGTTGAAAATGCCGGAGATCTTGTAATAAGTGCCGATTATACCACTTCGGAAGTAAAAAATGCCAGAAATATTGAATATTCCTGCGACTATGGCAGTATTAAACTGGAAAATGCCAACAATATAAAAGGTACGGGCGACTATCTTTCCATGCATTTTGGGATCATGCACGGCAATGTTGATGTAAGCTCGGATTACGGTTCGTTAAAAATCGACGAAATGGCCGCCGATGCCGGGAACTTGAACGTACAAAGCGATTATACGGGTATTAAAATAGGCTATAACAGCGGGTATCATTTTGACTTTGAAATAGACCTTGAATATGCCGGACTAAGTGGCGACACCAACTTTGAATATAAAATAAAAAGAGACAAATCTACCGAGAAATATTATCAAGGATACCACGGAAGCAGTGGAAAGAACAAAGTATACATAAATTCAGAATATGGGGGTGTGAGCCTTAATAAGAAATAAAAAACTTTTGACGGTAACCAGCTATCAATCCTTCAAAAAAAATAATAACTTAAAAACATATAAAATGAAAAGACTCATCTTAATCAGTATGGCCCTAATCGCTACTTTAACGGCTAATGCCCAATGGTTTGGCAACGAAAAGGTAAAAGGGAACGGAAATGTTCAAACATTGGAAAGAAATACCTCTAATTATGACAAAGTAGACGTTGCAGGGTTTTTTGATGTTGAACTTGTTGCCGGAAACGAAGGGAAAATAACCATTTCGGCAGAAGAAAACCTTATTCCGCACATAATTACCGAAGTTAGGGGCAGCAAACTTGTAATTAAAACCGAAGAGGGTTACGATTTAAGGCCAAGCCACAACAAAGAAATTTTAATAACCGTTCCTTTTGAAAGCCTCGATGCGGTTTCGTTAACAGGATCGGGCGATATTGTTACAAAAAACACCATAAAAACCGACCTGTTTGAAGCCAACCTTACAGGTTCTGGCGACTTACAGGTTATTGTCGAGGCAAATAGCGTAGAAAGCGATTTAACAGGCTCTGGCGACATAAGTTTAAGTGGTAAAACAACCGATTTTGAATGTGCAATTTCAGGCTCTGGCGACATCCATGCCAAGGAGTTAAAAGCCACAAATGTAGATGCTTCCATTTCGGGGTCTGGAGATATTGATGTATATTGTGACGGCTTTTTAAAAGCAAGGGTCTCAGGATCAGGAGATGTTGATTATTATGGATCCCCTGAAAAAGAAGATTCT
>NZ_JAZEUN010000035.1:0-28062 GCF_037029175.1 Galbibacter sp. PAP.153
TAAATTGAAGTTAATTTTTATGGTAGCCTTCTTTAGGTCAGGAAAAAAAACATAAAAAAAGCCTTACATTTCTGTAAAGCTTTTTTCCAGTAGCGAGATCGAGATTTGAACTCGAGACCTCCGGGTTATGAATCCGACGCTCTAACCAACTGAGCTACCTCGCCATTTTGTCTTCGGCACCCTAACCTCCCGCTGATTGTTGGGATGAGCTACATTGCCTTTATGTACGCGCCTATTTTTGTTAGGCGGGTGCAAATATAAAAACAAATTTATCCGAATCAAACCAAACACGAAAAATATTTTTATTTAAAAAAAATTGAACAAGTTAATTAGAAATAATTATATTGTCACTTTATAAAAAAGATCAACGTATGGAAGAGAAAGTTAAATATGAATTAGAGTTCCCTATACACTCCTCACCTCAACTGCTATACCAATATATTTCTACACCCTCCGGGCTATCAGAGTGGTTTGCCGATAATGTAAACTCGCGCGGAGAGCTTTTTACATTTATTTGGGACGGAACCGAAGAACAAGCCAAGCTGGTAAGAAAAAAAAGCGGCGAACTGGTTAAGTTTAAATGGGTAGAAAGCGATGAAGATACGTTCTTCGAAATTAAAATCGTAGTAGACGAAATTACCAAAGATGTATCTTTAATGATTACCGATTTTACGGAGGAAGATGAAGTTGACGAGGCAAAAATGCTTTGGGAAAACCAAATATCCGACTTAAAACAAGTATTGGGGTCTGCTTAGGAATCCTTGATCATAAAAAGTATATTTGTGCCTTGAAATTTTCAAGGCACTTTTTTATGATAAATTATAACGGGCAGCTACTGGAAAACAATGCCAATTTCTTGAACGGAGCGAATAGGGGGTTACGCTACGGAGATGCCCTTTTTGAGACAATACGGGTTGTAAACAACAAAATTTTCTTTTGGGAGCCCCATTACCTGCGTTTAATGGCCTCCATGCGAATACTGCGCATGGACATCCCGATGGACTTTACGATGGAGTTCCTGCAACAGCAAATTGAAAATACAATTGAAAACAATGAGTTGCAAGACCAAGCTGTAAGGGTCCGCTTTACGGTTTTTAGGGAAAATGGCGGCCTGTATACTCCTGCAACCAATAATGTGTTGTATATTATTGAAGCAAAAAAAATAGAAAACCCTTTTTATGTTTTGAACACGCAACCTTATGAGGTTGAATTATTTAAAGATCATTACGTTAACTCAGGTTTGTTGTCCACTTTAAAGTCCAACAATAAAATTGTAAATGTTTTGGCAGGGATTTTTGCAGAAGAAAATGGCTACGACAATTGCTTGTTGGTCAACGAACATAAAAATGTAATTGAAGCGACAAACGGAAACTTGTTTTTGGTGAAAGGGCATACCGTAAAAACGCCACCAATTACCGAAGGTTGCCTAAATGGGGTTTTAAGGAAACAATTAATCGATATCATTGAAAAAACCGAAGGCCTGGAAATAGCAGAGGCAGTAATATCTCCATTTGAGCTTCAAAAAGCTGATGAGTTATTTTTAACAAATGTTATTTCGGGAATTACGTCAATAACCAAATACCGTAAAAAATTATATACAAATGAAGTGGCAAAGCAACTTTTAGGAAGATTGAACGCTAAGGCGCGGTTAATTTAACACGGGGTTTTCTGGGGCATTCGACCAAAGAAGGTAATCGCCGCCCAGTTCCAACATTTTTTCTTTCCAGAAATACATTGGTGCTTTTTTTATAATATTGCTTTTGTATTTGTTTTCTGAAACAACCCATGAATTACTGGAAAGCTCCTTTTCGAGCTGCATAATGTCCCAACCCGAATAGCCAAGGAAAAACTTAATGTCAGAGTCTTTAATGTCGCCTTGGTTGATAAGGTCGATAATCGTTTCAAAATCACCGCCCCAATATATGCCATTGGAAATTTCGATGCTATTGGATATAAGTTCCGGGATTTTATGTATAAAATAAAGATTGTCCTGTTCTACAGGGCCACCGTTGTATACTTTTAACGATTTGTTGATTTCGGGCACCAATTCGTTAAGCCTAAACTCTAATGGCTTGTTTAGAATGAAACCTATAGACCCTTCATCGTTGTGCTCAGCGAGCAGTACTACTGACCTGTTGAAAGCTACATCGCCAATTATAGAGGGCTCGGCAATAAGCAAATGGCCTTTCTTTGGAGTTAAAGCAACCATAAGCAATCGGATTTTCTTTTAAATCTATAAAAAAAAGGTTAATCAACAAATATTTATGCTGCATTTTTTCGTAATAAAGCCAAAAAAAGCGTCTATTTAGACGCTTTTTATTCTCTATATTGAGCTATTTTTTATTAATTTACAGCACCTGCTAATTCTGCACCCGCTTTAAATTTAACTACATTTTTAGCAGCAATTTTGATAGTTTTTCCTGTTTGAGGATTTCTACCTTCCCTAGCAGATCTTTTAGATACTGACCATGATCCAAATCCTACTAAAGATACTCTTCCACCTTTTTTAAGAGTGCCTTCTACGCTTCCTAAAAAAGACTCTAATGCTTTCTTTGCTGCTGCTTTTGTAATTCCTGCGTCAGCAGCCATTGCATCGATTAATTCTGTTTTGTTCATAATTTAAAGATTTAAATGAATATACGGTTAAACATTTATTTAATTGCACCACAAATTTATACGGATTTACTTCTCACGCAAGTAATATCAATGGAAATACGGATTTTTGTTGATAACTTGGTCATATTGTTAATAAAGTGGAGCTTTTTTGTTCGGTTTCTTCAATCTCAATAATAATGCGGTCTTACAGCATTTTGGAATTTTTGTCAAATTCATATCCATTCAATACATCTTTGATGTTCATTTTTCGTTTTCCGGGTAACTGTATCTCTTTCAGTAAGATAAATCCGTCATTTGTAGCAACATGTACTTCGTTCTTGTTCGCAAATACGCTACCGGCTTTTTCGTTGTGCTGTTTTATTTCTTTACCAGCTTTGTATATTTTCACATTAACGGCATTTTCCCCGACATTTTTAAGGTAGGTCCAAGCAGTAGGGTATGGGCTTAGGCCTCTTATTAAGTTGTAAATTTCTTCGGTCGGGCTGTTCCAGTCTATTTTTGTATTGTCTTTGTCTAGTTTGTACGCGGTTTTAAATTCGGCAGTTTGGGGCTGTATCCTTGTGTTTACAGTGCCATTTTGTATTTGTTGGAGTGTCTTTACAACAAGTCCGGCTCCCATCTCCATGAGTTTGTCATGTAAAATACCGGCGCTTTCATTGGAGGCAATGGTTGTTTCTTCCTGAAGGACAATAGCACCCGTGTCTATTTTTTCATCTATAAAAAAAGTAGTGACTCCCGTTTTCTTTTCGCCATTGATAATAGCCCAGTTTATAGGTGCTGCGCCCCGGTAATCGGGCAACAAAGAGGCATGGAGGTTAAAGGTGCCGTATTTAGGCATGGCCCATACGGCTTTTGGGAGCATCCTAAAGGCCACTACAACTTGTACATTGGCATCCAGTTGCTTTAGTTCTTCTAAAAAAGCGGGATCTTTTAAGTTGGTGGGCTGTAATATATTTAGGTTTTGAGAGAGGGCATATTGCTTTACGGCCGATTGCTGTAACTTTCGTCCCCTTCCTGCCGGCCTGTCCGGTGCCGTTATAACGCCAACTACCTTATAATTGTTATTTATAATTTGTTTTAGGGTGGCTACTGCAAAATCGGGGGTTCCCATAAAAACAATTCGTAACTCTTTGCTCATCGTGTCTTTTCGTAATAGTTCCAGATGTCAAAGATACTTAGAATTCGTATAAAATATGGTGTTGATGTAATGACTAGTTGAAAGAAAAAGCTGCTTGAGATTTATTTTACGCAATATTGGTTGTTGGCATTTATTGTAATTATTTCTTCAAAAAGAAGCGCTTTTAAAGCTTCTAGAATGTATGCTTCTTTAAACGTTATTTCTTCAACCAGCTCTTTGGAGTTTAGGGGCTTTTTTTGCAGGCACTTTAGAACTTCTTCCTGGGCTATGGCCAAAATATCTTTAGAAATATGTTCTTCTTTTTGTGTACAAACCGAACAAATTCCGCAGGGATCATTTGCATTTTCATCAAAATACCGCAACAATTGTATGCTTTTGCAAATAGTATTGTTATTGATATACGCAAGCACGCTTTCTACTTGTTGTGTTTTTAGTTTGTTTTGTTGTTCAATGTCTTTGGCAACCATATTAATGGTATTGTCGTCTTCCCTAGGGACTAAAAAGGTAATGCTGGCATCGGTGTCCGTGGCATCATAGGTTATAATGCCGTCTTTTTTTAGTTGTTCTAATGTATGGTGCACTTTTTCTTCAAAAGTATGGGCCTTTTTGGAAATCAATAAAGTATTGATATTGGTTTCCATGTCAAAAACACCGCCATAGGTCCTTAATATTGTTTGTACGATATTTTCTGCGGAAGGATTATTGTCCAAATAGTAAAACAACTGATTGTTGGTGCATATAAACTGTATGTTGCTTTTCTTTAAATGCATTTCGGTAAAACTGATGACAGAATGCCGGTCGAGCGCTCTAAGCCCGTTGTAGGTAAGCATGGTGTTGAACTGGTACGTATGGCAAAACTGGTTAAAGTTTAGCGGGAATGTTTGGTGAGTGCCTTCGCCATAGGGTATTTGGAAATAATTGTTCAGTTTTTTGTAAAGGAGTTTTAAAAATACAACACTTGGGAGCGTTTTAACAAACTGATTTTTTAGTTGAATTTCATCGCTGCTGTTTTTTAAGATAACGGCATATGCCTTTTCGCCGTTCCTTCCGGCCCTTCCGGCTTCCTGATAATAACTTTCAACCGATTCGGGAAAATTAAGGTGGACAATGGTTTCCACATCGGGTTTGTCTATTCCCATTCCAAAGGCATTGGTGGCTACCATGATTCGCGATTGGTCGTTGAGCCATGCATCGAGCTTTTTGGTTTTTTCGGCATTAGTAAGTCCGCCGTGAAAAAATGTGGCGGCCATGCCGACTTTATTTAAAATGTTGCTTGTTTCAACTGTTGCGCGCCTACTCCTAACATACACAATGGCCGGTCCCGGATGTTCTTTTAAAAGCTGTTCGAGCTTGTATATTTTATCTTCGCTCTCGCAAACTTGGTACGATATGTTTTTTCGCTGAAAAGTTTTTTTTATGGTCGAAGGGCTTTCCAGCTTTAAGTTTTCAACTATATCCTTGGCAACCCTTTTGGTGGCCGAAGCCGTTAAGGCAACCATGGGCACATTAGGAAAAAAATCTTTTAAAACAGCGCAGTTCCTGTATGCGGGCCTAAAATCGTTTCCCCATTGCGAGATACAATGAGCTTCGTCTATGGCAATAAGGTTGACATTCATGTTCTTAAGCCGTTCCTGTACTATGTCCTGTTGCAATCGCTCCGGCGATACGTATAAAAATTTGTAATTTCCGTATATACAGTTGTCGAGAAGTGCATCGAGCTCCTCAAATTTTAAGCCTCCCGTCAGGGCTATTGCTTTGATCCCTTTGCTTTTTAGCGTATTTACCTGATTTTTAATAAGGGCAACCAACGGGGAAACAACAATGCAAATTCCATCTTTTGTCATGGCCGGGACCTGATAGCAAATAGATTTGCCGCCACCCGTGGGCAAAAGGGCCAATACATCTTGATTGTTCAAAATGGTATGGACAACTTCTTCCTGCGAATCCCTAAATGAAGAAAATCCCCAAAACTCTTTTAGAACCTCCCGCGGATCCTTTTTTAAACTCATTTCCTTGTTTTAGATAAAAAATACACTTTTCTGCTTTTTCAGATAAAAATAAATAAAATCTTATTGAATATTGTTAAGTATAAAACGGGCCCTGTAGTCAACAGTTCCGGTAGGCACATCCGTTAGTTGGTAATTGTAGCGTTGGTATACGCTCTTTAAAAACTTGTAAATTCGCTGGGCCTGCGAGAAACTTTCGTAACGTTCGTTATCCGAAGTATAAATTTCTTTCCACGGAGGGAGCAAAAAAACCTGATCGTAACGGTATTCTAGGCACGCTTCTTCAAAATAATCGGGATATGGGTCCTTTGTGTAATCCATATATGCCAGCACATCGGGGATTCCGCGATCAAAAAAAATGGTTTTTTCGGTATCCGGCACCAGTTTATATTGCTCGATACGGCCTTCCAATAATTTTTTGCTGAACAAAAGCGGGTCTGTTAAAAACAACTGTTCTATCCCTTGTGCCCTTGCTTCCAGGGTAACCTGACGTGATATTTCGGACATGCAATAATGCCCTTGACTTTTTAAAAAATCGACCACCGATGTTTTTCCGGTACCCGGTCCCCCGGTAATGACTATCTTTTTGTTTGCGTTCATCTGTAGCTTCAAAACGCAAAATAACTAAAAGCCAATGGATTTAAAAAATGAATTGCCGGGAGAATAAAAGCCCCAGGCTTCCTTTTTATTCTATGCTCCTTTTATTTCCTGTCCAACCCAATAATCATATTGGTGTTTATAAAACTGAAAAAACATATCTTTGCATAAAACGAAAAAAGCATATGAAGGATAAAAAAGAGGTTGAAGAATTTTATGCACGGCTGAAAAATGAACTGGACAATACAACAGAATGGCCTTCTCAATATTTGTATAAATTCATAGTCCCCACAGATCAAGAAAAGATAAAACAGATTGAAACGATTTTTGATAATACAGGGGCCGTTATCAGCACAAAAACGTCATCAAATGGAAAATATACAAGTTTGTCTGTCGAGGTAAAAATGAAAGATTCAGACGCTGTAATTGAAAAATATAAAGAAGTAAGTACGGTAGAAGGTGTTATTTCTTTGTAAATTGCTTTGATACAACGTAAAATTTGTTATTTTGCATGCCTATACATTGAAAAAGAAACTTCATTTAATAATTTCATTATATTTTGGTTGAAAATTTAGAATACAACAGTGAGCGTCCCAAACTTATTATACCCGAGTACGGGCGCCATATTCAGAAAATGGTAGATTATGCCGTCGAGATTGAAGACAAGGAAGAGCGAAACAAAGTAGCGCAGGCTATTATCGCCGTTATGGGGAACTTAAATCCGCATTTGCGCGACGTTCCAGACTTTCAGCATAAACTATGGGATCAGCTTTTTATCATTTCCAATTTTAAATTGGATGTGGATTCCCCATTTCCAAAACCAACAAAAGAATTGTTGGAGGAGCGTCCTGAGCCGCTGGAATACCCTCAAAACCATCCCAAATACAGGTTTTACGGTAACAATATCAAACGTATGATCGATGTTTGTGTAAGTTGGGAAGACGGCGATTTAAAGGATGGCCTTAAATTTACCATTGCGAACCATATGAAAAAAAGTTACCTTAACTGGAACAAGGATACCGTTGAAGATGATGTTATTTTTGCACATTTGTACGAGCTGAGCAATGGAAATATAAACCTTGCCAAATGGGACGAAGACCTGGCAGAGAGCAAAAACTTGGTGCGTAACCGTAACAATAGTAAATCTAGAAACAATAATCCCAGAAAACATCACAACAAGGGGAGAGGTAAAAAAAGATATTAAAAAGCTTACTGGATTTTTTCATGGGAACTTTTAAAATAGAAGGTGGGGCTCAATTAAAAGGGGAGATTATCCCACAGGGAGCAAAAAATGAAGCCTTACAAATACTTTGCGCCGTATTGCTTACCAGCGAAAAGGTAACAATACACAATATTCCAAATATAATAGATGTAAATAAACTAATCGACCTGCTTGAAAATTTGGGGGTTAAAATCCAAAAAATAGGTGCTTCTTCTTATACTTTTATGGCAGACGACCTACATTTGGATTATTTACAATCAGAACAATTTAAACAGGACGGCCGTGGATTAAGAGGTTCAATAATGATTGTTGGTCCACTATTGGCCCGTTTCGGGAAAGGCTATATACCAAAGCCCGGAGGCGATAAAATTGGACGCAGGAGACTGGATACACATTTTGAAGGCTTTATTAAATTAGGAGCCACTTTTAGGTATAACCGTGAAGAATATTTTTATGGCGTCGAGGCCAAAAAGTTAAAAGGAACCTTTATGCTGCTCGATGAAGCATCTGTAACCGGTACGGCCAATATTGTAATGGCGGCTGTACTTGCCGAAGGAACCACGACCATCTATAATGCCGCATGCGAGCCATACTTGCAACAGTTGTGTTCTATGTTGAACAGGATGGGCGCAAAAATAAGCGGTGTTGGCTCTAATTTACTTACCATTGAAGGTGTAAAAGAACTGGGTGGAACAGAACACACTATTTTACCCGACATGATAGAAATTGGAAGTTGGATAGGGATGGCGGCAATGACACGGAGCGAACTGACAATTAAAAACGTTGGTTGGGACCATTTGGGGCAAATCCCAAATGTGTTTAGAAAATTGGGGATAACGGTAGAAAAACAGGATGACGATATCGTTATTCCGGAACATGCAGACGGGTACGAGGTGCAAAGCTTTATAGACGGCTCGGTGCTCACCATATCCGATGCGCCCTGGCCAGGTTTTACCCCCGACCTTTTAAGTATTATCTTAACGGTGGCCACGCAAGCACGTGGGAGTGTTTTAATACATCAAAAAATGTTTGAAAGCCGACTTTTCTTTGTGGATAAACTTATCGATATGGGCGCCAAAATAATACTTTGCGATCCGCACAGGGCAACTGTAATTGGGCATGATTTTAAATCTACGCTCAAGGCTACTACAATGACTTCTCCCGATATACGTGCAGGGGTGTCTTTGCTAATAGCGGCACTTTCGGCCAAAGGGACATCCACGGTTCATAATATCGAACAAATAGACAGGGGATATCAAAACATAGACGGAAGGCTAAAGGCCATTGGTGCCAAAATTGTGCGCATGGATTGATTTTTGGACTTTAAAAAATTATACAAAAAGCTCCTCTTCGAGGGGCTTTTTATTTTTATAATCAACAAAAAAACCATTTAGGGGTTGGATGGGGGCATAAAAAAATAAAGCTTCGGCAACTTTGCCGTTCTCTACTTTATAAAGACACAATTCTTCCATTTCCTGCCTTCCAATATCGGCAAAGGTAATGTCGCTTGCCATTTTCACAACAAAAAAATGATCGGCAACAAGGGGATCGGAAATATATTGGTGGTGTATCTCAACAATATTATCCTTACTTTTTAAATATTCCCGAATGATGTTGTTTTTCCCTTCGGTAACATCATTGAAAACCGCATTCATTTCCTTGCTAACGGCATGTTCGTCGTAAAGTTCTTGATATGCTTGTAAATATGCTCCCTTCCTACAGAGAAGTATAAGTCGGTTGGCTATTTCTTGAGTTTTCATTGCTTTTCTTTTTTGCGAAGATATATCTTCTTATAAAATAGCGGGTTAAGCCATTGTTAACCATAAATTATATTGTTTCAAAGAGAAAAAACATACATAAACAGAAGAAGCTCTAGTTTTCTCCATAAAAATATGTAATTTTACAAACCGTATATTTCCATAAAATATGAGTCAAAAAGTCTTGCTTTCCGCCAAAGAAATCAATATCATACTTCATCGATTGGCTTGTCAACTCATTGAAAATCATATAGATTTTAAAAATACCGTATTAATTGGTATTCAGCCAAGAGGTGTTTTTTTGGCTGAACGATTAAAAAAAATACTTACAGAAGATTACAATGTTGCCCATATAAAACTGGGGTATTTGGACATAACTTTTTACCGGGACGACTTTAGGAGGAGCGATAAGCCCTTGGAAGCCAACAAAACCAAAATCGATTTTTTAGTTGAAGATAAAAACGTCGTGTTTATAGACGACGTACTTTATACAGGAAGAAGTATAAGGGCCGCGCTAACCGCAATACAATCGTTTGGAAGGCCCAATGAAATCGAGCTTTTAACGTTAATCGATAGGCGTTTTAGCAGGCACCTGCCCATTCAGCCCGATTACCGGGGTAGGCAGGTAGATGCCATCAACCAAGAAAAGGTAAAGGTAATGTGGAAGGAACAAGAGGGAGAAGATAAAGTATATTTGATAAATAAATAGCCGCATACAATGAGCGAATTAAGTGTAAACCACTTACTGGGAATTAAATATTTAAATGAATCGGATATTCAGTTGATTTTTGAAACCGCCGATCATTTCAAAGAAGTTATCAACCGTCCAATAAAAAAGGTACCTTCACTCAGGGACATTACCATAGCCAATTTATTTTTTGAAAACAGCACAAGAACAAAGTTGTCTTTTGAATTGGCCGAAAAAAGATTGTCTGCCGATATAATTAACTTTTCAGCGGCACAATCATCGGTAAAAAAAGGAGAAACGCTCATAGATACAGTAAACAACATCCTTTCCATGAAAGTGGACATGGTGGTTATGCGTCACCCAAATCCCGGTGCAGGGGTTTTCTTGTCTAAAAATGTAAAAGCAAGCATTGTAAATGCTGGGGATGGAGCCCATGAACACCCTACACAGGCTCTGTTGGACTCTTATTCCATTAGAGAAAAATTGGGCGACGTAAACGGGAAAAAAATAGTTATTGTTGGCGATATTTTGCATTCAAGGGTGGCATTGTCCAACATTTTTGCCCTAAAATTACAAGGGGCAAATGTTAAGGTATGCGGGCCAAAGACTTTAATTCCTAAATTTATAACATCGCTTGGAGTAGAAGTAGAAACCAATCTTAAAAAAGCATTGGAATGGTGCGACGTTGCCAATATGCTTCGCGTACAGAACGAGCGAATGGACATAAGTTATTTTCCCTCCACACGGGAGTACACACAACAGTTTGGTGTTAATAAGGCCTTGTTGGATTCCCTGGACAAGAAAATTGTGATCATGCACCCGGGGCCCATAAACCGCGGCGTTGAAATAACAAGCGATGTAGCCGATTCTAAACAAGCTATTATACTTAATCAGGTTGAAAATGGGGTCGCTATAAGAATGGCTGTTATTTATTTATTAGCTTCTAAAATAAAACAGTAAGATTATGATAATAGACAGACAGGAAAATACTACTGTAATTACACAAGAAAATGTATCCTTGGGCAAGTTTATAGATCGGCTTGATGAATCTTACCCCAAATACAAGAACGATCATTTAATTTTGAATTTACTGTCGCTTAGTAAATTGACAGCAAACGATTTAATGGAATTTTTAGAACTTTCAAGGGATCATAGAAAAGCGGGCAAATCATTTGTAATTGTAACAGATACTGTAAATTATAATGATGTCCATGAAGAACTGGTGGTTACACCCACACTAAAGGAAGCATACGATGTGATTGAAATGGAAGACATAGAAAGGGATTTGGATTTTTAAAAAAGTATGCTAAAATACAGTGTATTGTATAAATAATGAGCGAATTAAAACTGCATATTTTAGGGTGTTACAGCGCTACGCCAAGAGCATTCACAAATCCAACGGCACAAGTATTGGAGATAAAAGGGCATCTGTTCTTGATAGATTGTGGCGAAGGAACACAAGTGCAGTTAAGGAAGCAAAAAATCAAGTTCTCCAGAATCAAGCATATTTTTATCTCGCACCTTCATGGGGACCATTTTTTTGGATTACCGGGCCTATTGTCTACTTTTAGACTATTGGGGCGGGATGCGCCCATGCACGTGTATGGGCCAAAAGGCATAAAAGAGGCCGTTGTTACCATGTTGAGGGTTGGCCATGCATGGACAAATTACCCATTAATTTTTCATGAACTTACGGCAATGGAATCAGAAATAATTTTTGAAGATGAGAAGGTAGAGGTGCATACCATCCCGCTTACGCACAGGGTGTATACAAATGGTTTCTTGTTTAAGGAAAAGGAAGGCGACAGGAAATTGGACATCAATGCTGTTTTGAATTATAATATAGATAAATGCTATTATCAAAATATAAAAAAGGGAAAAGATGTGGTTTTGGAAAATGGCGAGATAATTCCCAATAATTTGCTTACCAACGATCCGCTACCGCCAAAAAGTTATGCTTTCTGTAGTGATACTTCCTATAACGAAACCATAATCCCTATTATTGAAAATGCAAATGCCCTCTATCATGAATCCACGTTTTTGGAGCCCCATGAAAAGCTAGCTAAGCAAACAGGGCATTCAACAGCTTTGCAAGCTGCCTCGATAGCTAGCAAGGCCAAGGTAAAGAATTTAATATTAGGACACTATTCTACCAGGTACAACAACATACAGGTGTTTAAAGAAGAAGCCGAACAACTTTTTAAACATGTGGAACTCGCCGAAGACGGAAAAGCATTTACTTTTTAAAATTGGGCATATGGAAAACGAGAAAGATTTAAGCGATTACCGAAAAGTATACAATAAAAAGGAACTTTTGGAAGCCAATATCCCGAACAACCCCATGCAGTTGTTTCAAACTTGGTTTTACGAGGTGGAAAAAAGCGGTGGTATAGACGAGGCCAATGCCATGACGGTTTCTACCATTGGTTTGGATGGTTTTCCTAAAAATAGGGTAGTGTTGCTTAAAAAATTTAATGAGAACGGCTTTGTTTTTTATACCAACTACAATAGTGAAAAAGGGAAAGCAATTGCAGCAAATCCCAATGTTTGCCTCTCCTTTTTTTGGCCCAATATGGAGCGGCAGGTAATAGTTAAAGGAAAAGCTGTAAAAATAGCCGCCAACCTTTCAGATGGATATTTTGAGTCCCGACCAAGAGGAAGTCAATTAGGGGCAATTGTTTCCCATCAAAGCGAAGTATTGGCCTCTAGGGAAGCACTGGAAGCTAAATTAAAAAACCTTGAAAAAGCATATCTGGGGAAAGAAATAACCCGCCCCGATTACTGGGGGGGGTATATTGTCTCTCCACATGCCATAGAATTCTGGCAAGGAAGACCGAATAGACTTCACGATAGAATAAGATTTATCTTACAAAAAAATAATGATTGGCTAATTCAGCGGTTAAACCCCTGATAAAACATGCATTTCGTCGATTTTTTAGGCATTTCATGGATGAGACATTTTGATATTTGCTAATTTAGCAAAACCAAATCTTAAAAAGAATCTTACTATGAATGCGCCAACCAAAGTCATGGTAGCTATTTTGCTACTGGTGTCTTATTCGTCTTTCTATTCTTGTAACCCAGATGAAATCGAGACCGTAGACGAACTGAATGTTGAAAATGCGGTTACATATATTAAAATTGAAGATGAAGTCCTCAATTTAATCAACGAGTACCGAATCGATAAAAACCTTTCTCCTTTAGAAAAGCTCAACATAATATCTCAAGAAGCCAAAGTTCATACAGAGCACATGATTGCTGAAGATGAAATATGCCATCATTTTTTTGCAGATAGGGAGCACAACCTTCACTATCATGCAGATGCAGTGGCTGTTGGAGAAAACGTAGGGTATGGCTATCATACGGCTAAAGGTATTGTTGAGGCTTGGCTGGAAAGCGAGTCTCATAAAAAAAACATTGAGGGAAATTATACAGCCATGGGCATATCGGCCATCCAAAATAAAAAGGGAGATTATTTCTACACCAATATTTTTGTAAGGCGTTAGTAGTTATTAACCTGGGCTTGATTTTTCTGATTTTGTCAAAGTGCTTTCAGTTTAATTCATAAACAAAAGTGTTATGAGGTTATTTCATTTTAAGCACAATAAAATCTGTTCTTCTGTTTTTTTGGTGCTCGGGTTCTTCACAAGCAACCCCGTCGGAGCAGCCATTGGTTAGTCTACGTTCTCCATATCCTTTATGGGCTATAACGCGTTCTTTGGTCAGGCCCTTGCTTATTAAATAGTCGTAGGTGGCATTGGCCCGGTCTATAGACAGCCTGTCGTTGTACGAAAGCGACCCCCGTGAATCGGTATGCGATTCTATTTTCATTACCATTTCTGGATATTCGGCAGTCATCAAGTTTACAATTTTGTCCAGTTCTTTTGCGGCGTCCGGCCGGATATTGTATTTATCGAAGTCAAAATAAATAGTATTTAATCCTGCCAATACCTTAATGTCTGTTACGGGAACTAATTGAAGGTTTACCACAATTTCGGTGATTTTTTTTCCAATATTTTTTGAAGTAAATATCTTTGTTTTATCGGTATATTTTTCTTGGCTTGCAGAAATACTATAATCCTTTCCCCGATCGATATTTATTTCATAATAGCCGTTTTCATCGGTTAATAGATAAGCAATTTCGCTACCAAGGTTATTTTTAAGACTGATTTTTGCATTGGGAATGGGTTTCCCGTTTATGGAATCTGAAACGACCCCTTTTAGCATGAGAGGCAAAACAGTTTCAAAGGCATAAATATCGTCATTGCCAATTTTATTATTTCTATTGGATGCCATATAGCCGGAAAGGCCATCAGAAAACATAAAAAATGAAAAATCGTCTTTTTTGCTGTTAATGGGTTTGCCCAGGTTAACGATATCTGTAATTTCGTTTTCTTCGTTTTTTATGGTTCCATAAATATCCAAAAGTCCAATACCTTCATGTCCATCCGACGAAAAAAACAGGGTTCCTTCAGAATTGATAAAAGGAAATAATTCTTCGCCTTCGGTATTAACTATAGGACCTAAATTTTGGAGAGGACCAAAAGTTCCGTTTTCTTGGATGGTCACTTTGTAAATATCGGCTTTTCCATGTCCACCGGGCATATCCGATGAAAAGTACAACAACTTTCCGTCGTTGCTAAGTGCTGGATGCGATACCGAATAATTAGCGTTGTTAAAAGGCATATCGGTTATATTTGTCCATTTTCCGTTTACCAGGCTCGCTTTGTAAATTTGTAAATGGTTTACGCCTTTTTGGTCCCTTTCGTTATGGTTTTGATAATAATTGTTTCTGGAAAAATACATGGTTTTCCCATCTGAAGAAATAGAGATAGGTCCTTCGTGAAATTTGGTGTTAATATCGCCAACAACGGGTGTTCCGGTATTTAGGGAATCGTTGAGGTTTATGGTGTACATGTCTAGAAATGGCTGCTCGTTCCAGCTGTATACTTTTTTAGGGTTTCGCGCCCCGTTTTTGGCAGAAATATAATAAAGTATGTCACCAAACCTATATGCTCCAAAATCGCTGTATTCGGTATTAAAATTAACATCTTGAAGCGTATATTTTGTTTGTACGTTAAAAAGTACGGGTTTCTCTTTTTTTAGTTCCCTTACCATTTTATTTTTTCCGCCTTCTTTTTTAAACTTTTTCAACCAGGTATCGGCTTCTTCATATTCTCCAAGCCCCCTTAATACAACCGCATAATTGTAATAATAATCAATTGGTATGTTTGGTTGCTGTACTGCTTTTTTATAATAAATGGCTGCATTCTCTGGGTCCCGAAGCATAAAATAGCAGTCTGCCAGTTTACGCTCGGCATAGGCTACATTGTAATTATTATCAATAAGTTCTTTATAGGTCTGAGAAGATTTTATAAACGAATACTTGTTAAACAGGGCATCAGCCTTTTTTTGTTTTCCATACTGTGCATTCAGTGAAAAGCCTTCTAGAAAAAGAAAAAGTACAAAACTATATCGTAGCAATGTTTTCATGGTAGTAAATTTTAGAAATAGCGAGGCGATTTATATTTGGCATTGTTGAATTTTAGTTCGAACATGAGTAATATTTCATGCGTTCCGGAAGTATAGGGGCGAATATCCGAAATGGGTTGTTCGTAGGTATAGCCAATTCTCCATTGTGGCGTAACCTGAAAATCTATAAGCACGGCAGCGGCATCGTCAACACGGTATGCTGCGCCGATCCACATTTTTTCGTAAAAAAGAAAATTACCGGTAAAGTCGTATGCCATTGAGCTTCCATTGGTTGCCTTGATTAAAAAGGCGGGCTTAAACTTAATGTCTTTGCTCAGCGTAAATACATACCCTCCGGTCAAGTAGTAGCCAATTCTTTCTGATGCTTCAAATTCTTCTTCTTTATTATAATCGGTTGTAAATATCCTTGGGGATGATAGCCCCATGTACCATTTATTGGAATGCCAGTAAATACCAAGCCCCATGTTTGGGCTCCAATGATTTGAAATATTGTTAAAATATGGGTCGTTTATAATACTGGGATCGCTCAATAGGTCATTGTCCAGCTCATAATGTGTAAAGCCCGCTTTGAGTCCGAATGCCAGCTCTGTATTTTCCCCGGTCCTTATGGTATACGAAAAATCGCCATACAAATAAGAAAAACGTTCGTAGCCCAGTTCGTCTCTTATAAAAGACATTCCCACACCAATTTTATCATTCCGTAAAGGGGAATTAGCAGAAACCGTAAGTGTTTTTGGACCGCCGTTAAAACCGTTCCATTGGCTTCTATGAAGAGCCACAATGCTCAAGGCTTCCCTGCTTCCTGCATAGGCCGGGTTTATGGCAACGGTATTATACATATATTGCGTAAATTGAGGGAGTTGCTGGGCGGCCATTGAAGCCGAAAGCAACAGGACAAAAGTTAGTAATGAGGTGTTTTTTTTAATAATGTCCATAATAATTTATTTGGAGCTAGTGCCTACGTAGATGTATCCTTTAATTGGGTCGTAGCCACTTTCGAGAATATTCAAAATATAAAAATAAGTTCCGGCGGGAATTTGAGACGAGCCACCGATACCCGATGTAGCGTAACCGTTCCAATTGTTTTGGTAATTATCCGATTGAAAAACCTCGGCCCCCCACCTATTAAAAACCTGTAAGGTCATGGTAAAACCACATTCTTCTATTCCGGTTACGGTAAAATACTCATTATAGGGGTCGCCATTGGGTGTAATTGCTTTGGATATAACCAGTTCGTTGGTAGAATTACACGGTAAAACCACGCAGTCGTCATGTACAATTATTTTAATGATTAACGGCGGTATACAATTATTGCTGGGCAAAAAAGAAATTTCATAATTACCGATAGCTGTTTTTGAAGGATCGAAAAAATTATCCATTAGCGAAGGGTTTCCGCTTGCCACTTCCCAAGTTCCTTCTTTGGTGTAATTATTGGGAAATAATTCAAAGAGGTCAAAAGTGGCATCATCTATACATAATTTTAATTCCACAGGCTCTATTGGAGTTATGTTTTGAGGCCTTATATGAATGTTTTGTGTAAACATTGCCTCATTTTCACAATTATCGGTAACGTTCCATGTTCTAATAATGTCGTAATCTTCTCCTTCGGAAGTAAAATTGGACAATTCCTCAAAAGTTACATTGAGATTTGTATTGCAGCCATCGTCAAACATGAGGGCGGGAGCGGCGGGAATATCGCCACAAGTAATGGTAATATCTTTTTCATAACTAGAAGCCAATATAGGCGCTTCGTTGTCTTCAATGGTAATGGTCTGCGTGTGTACTGTTTGGTTGTTCGAGCAGTCCTTGGCGGTCCATGTTCTTGTAATGGTGCTGATGCCACAATCGTTGTTGGTATTTGTTTCATCAAAAGAAACTTCCGCATTACCGCTACAACTATCGTTGGCGGTCAATGTCGCGGCCTCTGGAATTGCGTTGCACGCCACGGTAATATCCTGTGGCAGTTCTCCAACAAAAACGGGCGCTTCGTTGTCTTCAACGGTAACGGTCTGTGTGTGTACTGTTTGGTTGTTCGAGCAGTCCTTGGCAGTCCATGTTCTTGTAATGGTGCTGGATCCACAATCGTTATTGGTAGTTGTTTCATCAAAAGAAACTTCAGCATTACCGCTACAATTATCGTTGACGGTCAATGTCAGGGCCTCTGGAATTGCGTTGCACGCCACGGTAATATCCTGTGGCAGTTCCTCAACAAAAACGGGTGCTTCGTTGTCTTCAATGGTAATGGTCTGCGTGTGTACTGTTTGGTTGTTCGAGCAGTCCTTGGCAGTCCATGTTCTTGTAATGGTGCTGATGCCACAATCGTTATTGGTAGTTGTTTCATCAAAAGAAACTTCAGCATTACCGCTACAACTATCGTTGGCGGTCAATGTCACGGCCTCTGGAATTGCGTTGCACGCCACGGTAATATCCTGTGGCAGTTCTTCGACAAAAACGGGTGCTTCGTTGTCTTCAATGGTAAAAATTGCAGCTGTATTTATTCTATCGCAGCCATTGCTTGCAGTAAAAGTAACTTCAATAAATTTTGTATTTCCGCAGATGGTTACCCATTCGCATTCGGTAAAATTATTGGTCCAAGTAATTGGACACTCGCTATCGGCAATTGCATTTGCATTGCTGTCCAGCCATACCTGAAGCTCAATATCTATATCTTCATTGCAGGTAATATGTTGGTTTTGGGCAACATTTATAAAGTTTAATGCCGTTTTTTCGGGAACCGTAAATATAGCGTTGCATTCTCTTCTTGCCCCACAATCGTCGGTTACAATATAGTTAACAGTTGTTTTACCGCCACAAATAGTAGGCGCTGTAACGTCTAGGCCTTCTTCTTTCGGGTTGGTTCCTCCAATGAAATGGAACTCTTTTAACCACTCTTCAAACTTTGCATCAATTGCCTTTTGGGTCAAACAATTTTCAACGGTCATGGATTCCGGATGATAAATGGACAGATACTCACCTCCGCCTATTTTAACGGTTTTAGAAATTTCGCATCCTTTGGCATCTTTTACCAAAACGACATAGGTCCCTTTTTTTAGGTTTTCAAATAAATGAGAGCTGAAAAAAGTTTGACCGCCGTCAATAGAATAGTTATAAGGAGGGGCACATCCGCTAGCGGTTATTTTTATACTGCCTTCTTCGGTGTTGTAACATATATTATCGGTTATTTCGGTTTCTATGGTGAAGTTTTCGGGCTCTGTAACTGTTTTCGATTCTTTATGTACTTGCACGCCATTGTCGTAAATACAAAAAGTATAAGTGCCCGCACTTAGGCCGGTTTGGTCTTTTTGGCCATCAACAAGGCCATTACCGTTATTTGTGGTCCATTTATAGGTAAGCGTTCCCGTATTACCCGTTATTTCAAGGGTTATGCTTCCGTCGTTTGATGCTTCATTGTTGATCACACAACTTACGTTGGTAACGGTTGCTTTTATGGAGCATCCCGGTACATTTGGAAAGATTTCAAGATTGTTGCCTGCATTTAAGGAAAAGCACCAACAAAACATCGAAATGATAAAAAGATTTATTATTTTCATTCTACTATACAGATTTACTGCAAGTAGTTAAGTAAGATAAATCTGGGGTGTTTATCCCATATTTTTATTTGAAAAAGCAGTGTTAAGAAGTAGTGGCCAAAGCTTGAAATTTACTTTAGCAAAAAGAGGTTTGGGTTGGTTTATTGATAGCTAAATTCGTAAGAATAAACAATCAACTAAAAAAAAAATGATGAAGTGTTTTTTATAATCGTTAATGTGGAAGGCATTTATAATTAGTTGGTTGAGCTGTATATATTTAACGATGAACGGTATCTGTTTAAAGAGGTGAAATTGATTAAAATGAAGGAAATAACACTGGTTAGGCATGCAAAATCGTCTTGGGAATACGAGGTAAACGATAAAGACCGGCCATTACAAGAGCGCGGTATAAATGATGCATATATGGTAGCCAATTATTTAAAGGGTAATTTTAAGGCACCAGATGTGGTATTTTCCAGCCCAGCAATAAGGGCATTGCATACATGCATTATAGTTACGGGCCAATTGGGAATAGCCCCCTCCAAAATACATATCGAAAAGAGATTGTACGATTTTGAAGGGACTTCTGTCATTAATTTTATCAAACAATTAGGGGAAAGCTATAAAAAAGTTATGATTTTTGGCCATAATCATGCATTCACGTCAATTTCTAATATATTTGGGAACAAATCCATAAATAATGTGCCAACAGCCGGGGTAGTGCAATTACGATTTGATGTTGGTGAATGGAAACTAGTAGACAAGGGAACAACCGAATTAATAATATTTCCAAAGCAATTAAAATAAATGAACGAAGTAAAAAATCAATATATAAATAGAGAGATCAGTTGGTTACATTTTAATGCGAGAGTTTTGCAAGAAGCTGAAGATACTACAGTTCCACTTATTGAAAGGCTTCGTTTTTTGGGGATTTTTTCCAATAATCTGGACGAATTTTTTAAAGTCCGTTACGCTACCGTAAAACGTATTGCCCTTTCTGGAAAAACGGGGAAAAGTGTTTTGGGAGGTGCCCGTGCCAAAGATTTAATGGAAGATATTACGCAGATTGTAATTAACCAGCAAACCGAAAGTTTAAGAATACTTAGCGATATAGAAAAAGAACTGGAGGCCGAAAATATATTTATTATAAAAGAAGACGAAGTAACGGCACAACAAAACGATTTTATAAAAAACTATTTTTATGAAAAAGTAAGCCCGGCTCTGGTAACCATTATGCTGAGCGATCTGGACGAAATCCCGAACCTTAAGGACAGTGCCGGTTATCTTGCAGTAAAAATGACAATGAAGCAGGAAAAGCAAAACGATGGCGTAAAGGGTATTTTTAAGCCAAAATCTAAAGAAATACGTTATGCAATGGTAGAAATACCTAAAACTATAGAGCGTTTTGTGGTATTGCCAAATCAGGGAGACAAGCAATATATAATTATTCTCGACGACCTTATCCGCTATTGTATGGACGGGATTTTTAATATTTTTAATTACGAATCGCTATCGGCGCATATGATTAAAATTACCCGTGATGCCGAACTGGATATAGACAGCGATTTAAGTAAGAGTTTTATTGAAAAAATATCGTCGAGTGTAAAAGGAAGACGTATCAGTGAGCCGGTCCGTTTTGTGTATGATAAAGAGATTGAAAAAGATACGCTTAAGTTTTTAAAAGATAAAATGGGGATAGACGACACAGATAGCGTAATTCCCGGAGGGAGATACCACAACCGAAGGGATTACATGGGGTTTCCAAGCCTTGGACGTGCCGATTTAATGTATAAAAAATTTCCGCCCTTGCCGGTAAAAGGGCTTACCCACGACGGTAGTTTGTTTGAAGCCATTGCCAAAAAAGATTATTTGCAATATGCCCCATACAACACCTTCTCTAATGTAATTAAACTTTTAAGGGAAGCGGCAATAGACCCAAAGGTAAAAACCATAAAGATTACCGTATACAGATTGGCAAAAAACTCTCAAGTTGCCAGTTCACTAATCAATGCTGTTAAAAATGGAAAAGAGGTAACCGTACAGATAGAACTACAGGCCAGGTTTGACGAAGAAGCAAATATTGAATATGCCGAGCAGTTACAATCTGAAGGGGTGAAGCTTATTTTTGGGGTTCAGGGCCTTAAGGTACACAGTAAAATATGTGTAATAGAAAGACTGGAAGGCGATAAGTTAAAACGTTACGGTTTTATAAGCACCGGGAACTTTAACGAAGATACCGCCAAAATCTATACAGATTATACGCTTTTTACCGCACACCAGCCCATAATGAAAGAGCTTAACAAGGTGTTCGATTTCTTTCAGACCAATTATAAAATAAATAAGTACAAACATTTAATAGTTTCCCCACATTACACCAAAAAAGTATTTACAAAGCTTATCGACAAAGAAATAGAAAATGCAAAAGCGGGTAAAGAAGCCTATATAAAGATTAAAATGAATAGCTTTACAAGCTATAAAATGGTCGATAAGTTATATGAAGCCAGTAGAAGCGGGGTTAAAATTCAACTTATAATACGGGGAACATGTTGTTTAATACCCGGAGTTCCCGGAATGAGCGAAAACATTGAAGCCATTAGTGTGGTCGACAGGTTTTTGGAACATACCCGATTGTTTATTTTTGCCAACAATGGCGACCCCAAGTTTTACATTTCTTCAGCCGATTGGATGACAAGGAACCTTGACTTTAGGGTAGAAGTGGGGTGCCCTATTTACGACAAGGACCTTAAAAGTGAATTAATGGATACTTTTGATATTTGCTGGAGAGACAATGTAAAGGCAAGGATATTCTCCGAAAGGCACGACAATGCATATAGAAAAGTAAAAAATATTAAAGAACGTTCCCAATTCGAGACCTACGAATACTATTTAAAAAAACAGATTGTTAAAGCATAAAGAAGGAAAATTTTGAAGATAAGAAAATTTGCGGCTATCGATATTGGGTCCAATGCGGTACGGTTACTTATAAACAACGTAATTGAATACAAAGACAAGGAAACCCAGTTTAAAAAAAGCTCGTTGGTAAGGGTTCCGGTACGTCTTGGACAGGATTCTTTTACGGTGGGCGAGATTTCCAAGCAAAATTCTGAAAGGATGATAGATACCATGAAAGCCTTTAAATTTTTAATGAAGGTTCATGGCGTGGAAAAATATATGGCCTGTGCCACTTCGGCAATGCGGGAAGCAAACAACGGAAACGAACTGGTAGAAACAATTAAAAATAAATCGGGTATAGAAATAGAAATTATTGATGGTAAAAAGGAGGCGGCCATTATTGCATCTACAGATCTTCACACGTTAATAGAAAGAGATAAGACTTATTTGTATATAGATGTGGGTGGGGGAAGCACAGAATTTACAATCTTCAGCAATGGAAAAATAGTAAATTCAAGATCCTATAAAATAGGTACGGTACGCCTGTTAAACGAAATGATTTCTCCCGAAACATGGAAAGATATAGAAAAGTGGATAAAAAGCAATTTAAAAAAATACAAGCGCATAGAAATTATTGGTTCTGGGGGAAACATCAATAAATTGTTTAAAATGTCGGGAAGAAAACCCGGCGAGCCCCTTTCTTATATCTATTTAAATGCACAATACCAATTTTTACAGGAAATGACCTACGAAGATAGGATTTCCGAGCTTGGTCTCAATCCAGATAGGGCAGATGTTATCATCCCGGCTTCGAGAATCTACCTAAATGCATCAAAATGGAGCGGTGCCAAAAAAATACATGTCCCAAAAATTGGACTTTCAGATGGGATAATCAAGCTTTTATATCATATAGAAAAAGAAGAAAAGGCTTCTTATGTATAAAATCAACCATGAATGGTTTCCTTTTTGCCAAGATCTTTCATAATTTCTGCTTCAAACTCCAGTAAGGCATTCCATTTTTTGTTTACCATTTCGGTTTCTCCATATTTTCTGGCAAAAGACAAAAACATGGTATAGTGGTTGGCCTCGCTAACCATTAAGTTTCTGTAAAAAGTAGCCAGTTCTTTGTCGGCAATTTCTTCAGATAGCAACCTAAAACGTTCGCAGCTCCTGGCTTCAATCAAGGCTGCATATAATAATTTATGTACCAAAAAAGTGGTACGGCTACCGCCCTTTGGGAAAAAGGTCATCAACCTGTTTACATATTCATCTTTTCGGTCTCTTCCTAAAGTCCAGCCCCGCTCGATAATTTTATCGTGTACCATTTTAAAATGACTGATTTCCTCTTTTACCAAGGCGGTCATTTCCTGTACAAGTTCGGTGTGTTCGGGAAACAAAACAATAAAAGAAATTGCGGTACTCGCTGCTTTTTGCTCACAAAAGGCATGGTCGGTTAAAATTTCTTCAATGTTCTTTTCAACAATGTTTACCCATCGCGGGTCTGTAGGAAGTTTTAAGCCTAACATAATAAATTTCAATATTGATTTAGCTGCAAATATAGCACCTTTATAATTTATGTTCGTTCGGCCAAAGAGGCGCCCATCTTTCAGTTTTATCGTTTATACTTGTATTTGGTGGATGTTATGTACTTGTAAAAAGGATTTTTCTTAATTTAAATTACCCGATTTTTGCACTACATTGAAGCTATGTAACTAGAATAAAATCTTTTTTAATTTAGGTTTCAATGTTTGTTAAGAGCACTTATCATATGTCTTATTGTACGAATGTACATTCGGGGGAAACCTGGGACGAAGTCTTTCAGGTACTCAATGCTTACATTCCGTATATCAAACAAAGTACAGTTGGCGATAATCCATTTGGAATAAGTCTTCGGCTTTCCAATAAGGCATGCCAGCAACTATACAAAAACAACAATCTGGATATATTTAAAGACTGGCTGCACCACAATAATTTATATGTTTTTTGTATTAACGGGTTTGTATATGGCAATATGCACACAAGCACAGTTAAAGATTTTGTTTATGCCCCGGACTGGGCTTCGTTTGACAGGCTTTCTTACACAAAAGATTTAATTTTCCAGTTACAGGAATTATTGCCAAAAGGCATATCGGGCAGTATAACCACTTCTCCATTGGGGTACCGTTATTGGTACCACTCAGAAAAAATTACCGAAAATTGTTTTAAAAAGGCCGCGTATAATTTAATTGAAATTGTTTGGGAACTCTATCAAGTTGAATGCAATACAGGCAAGTATATTCATTTGGATATCGAGCCCGAGCCCAATAGTTTATTAGAAAACAGCAATCAGGTAATTCATTACTTTAGGGAATACCTTTTACCGACCGGGCAGGAAATATTTAAAAGAAGGACAAACAAAACGAGCGATGAGATTGAAAGCATGATATTAAAATACATCAACATTTGTTATAATGTAGGTCATTTTTGCATGGCATACGAGTCCCCCGAAATAAGTTTTAGGCGTTTTAAGCAAACCGGTATCAAGGTTGGGAAAATACAAATGAGCTCTGTTTTAAAGTTTTTGTTGAACGATAGCAATAAGGCTTCCATACTGGATTATTTTTCAACGTTCAATCAAGAACGGTTCTTGCACCAGGCGTCCGAAAAAATAGGGGATACCGTAATTACCTATCCAGACCTCTGGGACGTTATTAAAAAACACCAAAACATACAAGAATTAAGAACCCAGTTTAATGTGCCCATTTACATGGGGAAACATAAATTTTTACAGTCTACGCAAGCACAACTAGTAGAGGTGATAAATTATATAAAGGAAAACAATATATGCGAACATATCGAGGTAGAAACCTATACTTGGGAGTTATTGCCCCTTGATATAAAAACCGATCTCGCCACGTCTATCATTAAAGAACTCCATTGGCTAAAAGCTCGTTTAGAAGGTACCGTGTTGGATCTTAGGTAACAATTGTTTATTTAAGTTGTGCTAACAGGCATTCCAGAGCGGATTTTTTGGTAGCGGGGCGGTAATTTGTATCCTTTCTTTCTTTACCGGATGCATAAACTCCAGCTTGCGTGCATGCAAATGTATGCTCCCATCTTTATTGCTCCTGTCGAAACCATATTTTAAATCGCCTTTAATGGGGCTGCCAATAGCCGAAAGTTGCGAGCGTATTTGGTGGTGCCTTCCCGTTTCCAGGTCAATTTCCAACACGTGGTAATTGGTAAGCGATTTTAGCATGCGGTAATTTAAAACCGCCTTTTTGCTATCGGGGACCTCATTGGTATGTGCGTACGACTTATTTTGTTTTGAGTTTCTTTTCATCCAGTGAATTAAGGTATCGGCATCTTTTTGGGGCTTGTTTTTTACAATGGCCCAATAGGTTTTTTTGGCATCCTTATCCTTAAAAAGTTTGTTAAGCCTTGGCAATGCCTTAGAAGTTTTGGCAAAAAGTACAATGCCGGTTGTTGGCCTGTCCAGTCGGTGCACGACCCCCAAATATACATTTCCCGGTTTGTTGTACTTATCTTTCAGGTAATTCTTTATTATTTCAGAAAGGGGCTTGTCGCCCGTTTTGTCGCCTTGTACAATATCGCCCGCGCGTTTGTTGACCACAATAATATGGTTGTCTTCATATAAAACCTGAAGGTTGTTTTTATTTGAATGGAGGCTCATTTTTTAGACTTTCTTAGATTTTTAGACTATTTTTTGATATTTCCTGTTGAATTTTATTTGAAAGCTCTTTTACTTTATCATAATGCAAAATAGAAAAGTTAAGTCTTATCCTTTCCCCGGTTTTAAGTTTAATATATAATTGGTCTGCTCCCCAGCTACTATAATGTTTAACTTTAATGATTTCCGTAAGATAGATTTTTTGGTTTTTTATAGATGAATACAAAGGTTTTTTTAATCCATTTTAATGCTAAATATCCTTCAGTTTCAGCTAAAACGACATTCATTTTGCCCCTAAAAAGAATAACATTTAAAATAACTGCCGAAAAATAAACAATTACAAATTCTAAATAATATTCTCCCGATATATCTATGTGGTTAATTCTAATAGTAATAATTAAAAGTACCAAACATAAAACAATAGAAATAAAACAAGGAATTAATGAAATAATCTTTAAATGGGCCTTCATCCAACAAGTCTAACTAATCTATAACTCAATATTGCTCCTCATCGCTGGGAAAATCTTTAGACTTTACATCGTTTACATATTGAGAGATGGCGTTGGTCATATCGTCATACAAATTCATATACCGTCTTAAAAAACGCGGGTGGAATTCATGGGTCATCCCCAAAAGGTCGTGAAGCACCAAAACCTGTCCGTCAACACCATTTCCTGCACCTATGCCTATAATTGGGATAGAGACCGACTGGGCAACTTCTTCGGCAAGCTTTGCGGGAATTTTCTCGAGCACAATGGCAAAACAGCCTGCTTTTTCAAGAAACTGGGCATCTTCTTTTAATTTATTGGCTTCTTCTTCTTCTTTGGCCCTTACCGTATAGGTGCCAAATTTATATATAGATTGTGGCGTAAGCCCCAAATGTCCCATAACTGGAATCCCGGCGTTGAGAATGCGTTTAATAGATTCTTTTATCTCTTTTCCGCCTTCAAGCTTCACGGCATGTGCACCACTTTCCTTCATGATCCTGATGGCCGACCGCAATGCTTCTTTTGGGTCCGATTGATAACTCCCAAACGGAAGGTCCACCACCACAAGGGCCCTGTTAATGGCCCGTATTACCGAAGATGCATGGTATATCATCTGGTCTAAGGTAATGGGGAGCGTGGTTTCGTGCCCGGCCATAACATTACTAGCCGAATCACCCACCAAGATAACATCTACATCGGCACCGTCTACAATTTTTGCCATGGAATAATCGTATGCGGTGAGCATGGAAATCTTTTCACCATGTTTCTTCATGTCCACCAACGACTTAACGGTAATTCTTTTATATTCTTTTTTAGCTACTGACATTTCTATTATTTTAGATGATAAAATTACTGTTTTCAATAGACATTACCCATTTCTCTTATAAGAAATTGGAGTTGCCTATTTTCTGTTCAAGCTTCAGTGTTTTTTACCGCTCTTATATATTTTTGCATCCAAATGGCTTGTCCTATATTATATAGTACGTGTTTACGTAATAAATTTGTAAGTGAATATAAATGTTTTATAAGAAATAAGTATCTTTAATCCATAGCAGTATAACTAATTGATTAATACCAAACTATTAAAATTTTAAGCAGATGAAATATGTTGCCGTACTATTTTTATTGATATCTTCTTTGGGCTTTTCCCAATCTTCTGATGAGGTAGCTGTAAAATTTACCATCGACCGGTTTTTTAGCGCCTTTCATGCACAAGATTCCGTCGAAATAAAAAAAACGGTAAGCAACCATGTTATCATGCAGACCATAACGGCCGACAAGGCAGGAAAAAGTATGGTAAAAACAGAGGATTTTAGTAAGTTTTTAAAAAATATAGTGGCCATACCCAAGGAGAAAAAGTTTGAAGAAAAACTGCTAAGTTACCATATCCAAGTAGATGGCAACCTGGCGAGCGTATGGACACCGTACCAGTTTTGGTTTGGCGATATATACAGCCATTGCGGGGCAAACTCCTTTCAATTGTTCAAAGAAAACAATGCATGGAAAATTATATACATAATAGATACCCGAAGAAAAGAAGGTTGCCAGTAAATATTATTCCTTGCCAATCTGGTCTATGCTGGTTGGGTCTATTTTGCTTTTCTTTTCCCAGTTCCTTTCCAGGATATAATATAGCACACCGCAAAAAATAATGCCAACGGGCAGTGCTATTAGGTTTAATGCCAAGGAGTCCATAGTCTCAAGGGCGGTAGGGTAGAACAGGCCTATAAATATCCCGGCCACAAACGTGCCTGCAGAATAGATAACAATGCCCAAAATGGCAAAGCCCCATTTGTTTTTGTTGTAATCGTCTGCGAGTTGATAAAAATATCTCCCAATAAAGAAAATGAGTAATAATCCTAACATAATAGTAGTATTTAAGTATAAATTTGGAACATAAATACAACTATTTTCTCTAGATTTGCTAGGTAACTCCTTGAATATTTTTGATAAAGATTACTTTTT
>NZ_JAZEUN010000036.1:0-27260 GCF_037029175.1 Galbibacter sp. PAP.153
AATAGTACCCAAAAATATCTTCAAGTTTATTTTCTGCGAGTTCTAGCCAATAAATTTCTAACCCCATTTTTGGATTTTAGCTTTCAAATCAGTCACTTTTATCATTCGTCCATTTTTAGAATCTTCCATTGCTTGGTCAATCTCAGCGTTATATTGCTCCATTGTCATTGGTTTGAAACTTTTTTCAATCAATTCAGCTTTTCTTTTACGCAATAATTTTTCAAGTCCGCTAACGATTTCTTCGTTTTGAAGCCTTAAAAATTCTTGAACAAATGATATTTTTCTTGCTTCTAAATCCATTTCTTTTGTCTTTTTATCAAAGATACAAAATTATCAATTTCGATTGTTTTTTTATGATTGTTGAATTTTTTTCCAGCTTGTTGCCAAATGGCTTTTACGATTGTTCTCTATTTTTTGAATTTTAAAGTTTTATATAATTCAAGATTCCTTTTTTTAGTTAGTTTTTTGTCCTCAAGATTCTAAAATGACAAAATGTTTGTCCATTTTAAAATAAACATAAAGAGAAATGTTAATCCCGTACTAGAAAATATCACACCCTGCCACAAATAAAGTTTTGAATTCCATTGTTTATGCATCTTTCTACCTACAATTTTAGCCGCTTTTCGGCCACTGAGCCCCTGCTGAAAATATAAACGTAATAGTTCGCGTACTTCTCTCATACCTATCGGATTGTTGGCCATTATCTGCTTTTTAAAAGTTAATGGCACTAAGATGAGAAAAGTGTCCGTTTTGCCCCGGATTGGGTGTCCGCTTTAAAACAGAATCACTGTCCGTTTTGAAACGGAACGGCTGTCCGCCTTCCAGCGGAATGGCTGTCCGTCTTCATCGGAATATGCACTAATTACATATAAACAAGTACTATTTTTAGTTTATTCAGGTCTATCTTAGTTAAGAGCCGTATACCAATAGAAAAATGCAGCTTTGTCTCTTGATTTTTTGAGTTTGTTCAAGAAGTTTAGCTCACCAGTAATTTCTAGTTTACTTACATCCTGACCATTAAATTTAACTATAGCCGAATAGTCTTTGTTTTTCAATTTTTTAGCTAGGTAAGCTGCTTTACCTGCTGCCAATATAGCATCTTCTATTTTGAAATTTTCAGCGATTAAAAATCCTTCGAACCTTCGTATTCCATTAGTGAGTTCCATAAACCTTGTTTTGTCTGGCTCTTCAGTATTCTTGGTTCGTTTAGCTATAAGTAAAGAAGTAGTAAAAATATCATCTAGTATATCTCCTAAACCAATTTCAAGTTCACGGTATCTAATTTCCTTACTTCCAATTTTCTCAAAGCTCAATGCTATTTCTTCTACGTTTTCGACTTCATCAAAAAGGCAACCTATATCAAAAAGTTGCTTAATAATCTCCTGCTCTTTGCCTTTGTCATAAAGGATTCCAACAGTATTTGGAGCAAATGCAGTAAGTTTATCGCCCAAAATAGATTCTATGGAGGGTACGGCTACCTCCAATATTTCTTCAGATTCAATCCACTCCGATCGTATAGGAGCTAACAACAATCTTGGGTAATCGGTTTTCTCAAATAAAAGATCTAACAGCACAAAATGAGCACTTTGGTTCAGGCTCGATTCATAATCAAATTCGTAATGAGCCTTTGGCACACCTTCTTTGTAACTTCTTCGATCTTGTAAATCCCATTTGGTGAAATGTGAACTCGCTACCACTTTGTCCAAAATAGCTTCTACTTCTTTACGGGTTTGAGTAGTAATTATATCGATATCAACAGAAAACCTTCTCGACTTAGCAAGTAGTAAAACGAGGCTTGTCCCTCCTTTAAAGGTAAAATCCAGACCATGAGCTTTTAACTGTTGTAAAAGTGATAGTGCTTGTATCATCTTCTCTAGAACTGGAGGATTGATACGCTTCAAATGCTTTTGCTGTTTAAAACCGTTGATCCACTCTTTAGTAAAACAATGTGCTTTTATCATTCTAAAATACCTTTTACAAAGTCACCAAAGTTGTTCTCTAAGTAACTTTTAATTTGAATCTCCTTATTTCTTCTTCTGGCGTAGCTAATGAGTTTGGTAAAGTTTATTTGATAGCGTTTCAAGGCATTTTCAAACAGTGTATCCATTTCACTTCCCTGAATAGCATAGAAGGTTACAGCATCGCTATACACATCAATTAGTATTTTCTCCAAGGTCGGCACATAGATGTTATCCTTGGACTTTTCCTTAACTGTAATTTTCTGTTTTGGCGAACGGCTGATTAATGGTTTAATGACTATAGAAATTTCGCTTTCTACATACCTTTCCATGATGTCCTCTGTAGGATCGAGGTACACCCTATACTGTTTAGATTCTGAATACGCATTGAATATTTCCTCTATAAAATCCTTTTCCACCTCCAGTATATAAAAGAAGGTTCCCAATTGATGCCGTGTAAAATCATTCAACCATTCAGTACTCCAAAGACAATAATCCAATTCGTCAAATTCTTTGGCCACAATCTTTGATAATTGAGCCAGTTTATTCGATACAAATGGTTTATAAGCTTCTTTATTTGAAATGGTATATACTCCCAACTTCACTTGATCAATCACCTTTCTCTTGACCAAATCATGAATTCTCCATGTTAATGCACTTTCCGTGAATTCCGGATTCAAATCATTCAAAAAGGAACTAAGGGTATCTCGGTCGAAATACCCTTTACTTTTAAAATGTTTTGATATTTGACGATCAATAATTTTAGACATAGCTCAATTTTGCCAGTATTTAATATTTTTGGCATATTTATGAATTACTCATTTTTGCCTTTACTACAAATATAGTGACATTTTTTAAAATTACTCATTTTTACCAGTAAAATCTATTTACTGGCATTTTTGAGTAAAAACGCCAAGACCTATCGATCCTATATCTAAAATGGCATTTTAAAATTCGCTAATAGCGATCTGCAAAAAACACGAGGTAAACCCATATCAGTGGCTCAAATATACCTTAGAGAATATCATGTCCATCAATCATAAAGATATCCGAAATCTTTATCCTCAGAACTACAAGAAATTAAAGCAAGTTTAGATCAAACAAAACCAGTAAATAAACTTACCCTAAGTTAAAAGATGTACTTGATGGGGTGCATACGTACCCAAAGGATATAAAAAAAGCCTTCCATATCCGAAGCCTTGAATTTACTGGTGGTCCCACATGGGCTCGAACCATGGACCCCCCTGATTATGAGATAGAAAATTTTACTTTCCTTTATTTTCTTATAATTTCTTTTACGCTGGTAACCAGTAATTTATGAATTGTTTTTTTGCTTCTGTTTTCAAAATAAGTACCTTTAATTGCAAATTTGTTGTACCTATGTTGTACCCAATATCTAAAGCACCATGGCAAGCATAAAAGTCATTTTACGTAAAAAACAACTCTCTGACGGGACATATCCTGTTTGTCTGCGAGTTACTAAAGATAGAAAAACCAAATACTTTAAAACCATTTATAATACCGCTCCTAATCATTGGGACAATGCCACCGGAACATTTAACAAAAGCTATGACAATTATATCCAAAGCAATCGTCTTTTGCTAAAGTTCAAGGCTAGGGCATTAAAAGTATATTCCGACCTTGAAATTGAAAAGGACAATTTTTCTTTGGAGGATTTCGAAAGCCGCTTTAGGATAGAAGCGAATCCAATAAAGCAAAATGTTTATAATTTCTGGGATGAAATCATTAGCGAAATGATCGATGCCGGGAGGACGGGCAATGCAAGGGCCAATAGGGACTCTTATAATTCCATCAAAAAATTTCATCCTTCAAATTCGCTCAATTTTCAAGACATCACTCCTACATTTCTAAACAAATATGAAGTCTTCTTAAGGTCAAGAGGGGGAACAGATGGAGGTATAGGGGTCCGTATGCGTGCAATCAGGGCTTTGTACAACATGGCCATAGAAAGGAACATTGTAAAAAAAGAGCTTTATCCTTTTGACGTCTATAAGGTTTCCAAGCTAAAGGGAAAAGGGATAAAAAGGGCCTTGGGCATCGATGAAGTTCAAAAGATCATCAACCTGGACATTGCGAAGCACCCACATTTAATTGATAGCAGAAATTATTTTGTGTTCAGTTTTTATACCAGGGGGATGAATTTTGCCGATATGATGAAGCTTAAATGGATGGATGTTTCAGAAGATAGAATATTCTATACCCGATCGAAGACAAAGGGGAATTTCATTATCAAAATACTCCCTCCTGTTCAGGACATATTGGATTATTATGGCCGAATTGGTAAAACCCAATATGTTTTCCCTATCCTTTTAAAGGATAAAATGACCCCAAGCCAAATAGAAAACAGAAAATCCAAGGCCCTAAAAAAATATAACAAAGACCTAAAAGAAATTGCCATGATATGCAAGATAGGCAAACCCATTAGCAGTTATGTGGCACGGCACAGTTTCGCCAATTGTTTGAAACAAAAGGGCATTGCTACCGATATTATAAGTGAGTCCATGGGGCATCAAAACGTGTCCATTACCCAAGCTTATCTGAAAGAACTTGATGGTTCGGTTTTGGATGAGGCATGTGAACTCTTATTGTAACAACAACTATTTGAAAACTGACCAACCATTTTGTTTCTGAACTTTTATCTAAAAAATCAAGAAACATATTCCCTCATTTGTAGCCTTACCCATTTGTATTCATTCCAGTAATTCTTGATAATCCAATTGTAGCCAATGGAAATTGTATTCCCTATCATAATTGCAACATGTCCGGTAGCATCAGAAAAATTAGCGTTTACGGCAACTACATCACCCGCTTGAGTTACATTAAAAAATTATAGCCCCTTTTCTCTTTCTTTTTTTAACATCCATTCCATAGCCTCATGATAATCATTTTCGAGCTCAGAATACACCCCATATTTAACCTTACACAAGTCCTTTCTTCTCAATTTATTTCTCCTAGATATTATTATGTTTGGAAAAGAGCTTGCACTTGTGTTGAACTCACGAGCTTCATGATTATATAGTTCTATACGTTCATTACCTATAGAGTCAAATTTTTTAAGTTCAAATAATATTTTACTTCCAACCCTCTTTTTCTTGTATTTTTCATAAACTTTACATGTATAATTATTCAATCTACTTTGCTTAAACTCATAATTTATTTCGCATTTATCGGGGAAGTAATTAGAATTCAATATAGTATCTATTTCTTCCATACTGTGCAAACTGTCGATTTGATGGTGGTTTTTCCTCAAAAAATATACTTTATTTTTATCATTTTCAACAACATCTATCCACAGTTCTCTTACCATTTCACTTTTGGACAACAACTTATCCTCCATGTTTGAAACATACAATTTAATTAAGAAAAATAATCCCAATAGGATTAAAACAAATAACACAACTTTTTTCATCTTTCTATTGAATATTATATTAATGTTGATAATAACTTCCCCCAGATCCTCCTCCTGAAAATCCACCGCCAGTAGGAATACTTGGATCCATGGGGTTAATTCTATAATTAATATAGACATTCATGTCTAATTGTTTTATAAGAGGAACATATGATGAATTTTCAATCCCTAAACTAGTGGCTTTTAAGGCAAATGCCGCTGCAGTTTTATAAATATATATGTCTGAAATTTCTCCAGCCGCTCCCATCGAAGACTTAACATTTCGAGCTATATTAATCAAATTATCATATACTTCATTTATATTCCTATCCATTTGATTGCCATAGGTCTCAAAAAAACCATTTCTTATATTTGATAAAAAATCACCAAAATCTGTAATTTCCAACAAAGATTCCGCCGCTATACTATATGCAATAATCTTGTTTAAATTCTTATAGTATTTTTTAGCTAAACGTATTGCCATTTTCGTTTTCCAACTTTCTTGAAACCCATGCGCCAAATGATTCAACCCACTTGTAATAGCTCCTTGCCGGACACCGTCCCAAAAATTCCCGCCACCGAGAACACTGCCAATACCTCCTGACACGGAACCACTTCCAACAATCCCAACAGCCTTCCATACTTTTCCGGCATTTTTTAATAATCGCCCTGCTCCAGTAGAAATACCGGAACTTATGCCCCCGGCCAATGCACCGCTCCAAAAATTACCTCCTTGTGCTGCTGACATCACACCTCCAGTAAGAGCATGAGCGCCTACTTGGAATGAACTCGATACAAGGGTAGATGACATGGATACTGCTATACTTCCGATACCGGCACTCGCAACACCACCAATGGCACCAAATAAAGCTGCTTTTCCTGCTCCTTCAAAAAAGCCCTTGCCATTTATGGTATTATTTATCCCATTTGCTCCTACACCTATAACTGCCCCCCATAAGGCTGCATCTATAAACGTTCCTATTCCAGGGAATATAAGACTGAAAAAGAACTCCCCACTAGGATCGTTGTAAAGTAACGGATTATTCAGCACATAACCATAACGGTTAAAGTTTTGGGTGTTGTAAGGATCTTGAATAAAATTATCGGGACTTAAAAAACGACCGAGATTCGCATCGTACATACGGCCGTTCATGTGGATGAGGCCCACTTCAAAGAAGTGTTCGTGGCCGGTATAGCCCCTGCCCAACAAACTATTGTGGGTAAATACCGTTGCCCCCGTACTGCTCCAGTACTTGTCCACGGCCCCCCAAGCCCCGAATTGCCGCTGTTCCTTTAGGTTGCCCGAGGCATCGGTAATGGCCATGATACTGCCCAAATAATCCCGGTGCAGGTAATGGAACCCATTTATAGCGCCACTCCCGGTCTTTTTGATATGGGCAATGGGTGCCGAATAGGCATCGCCTGCTATATAGGTAACTATTTTAGTGCTACCGGTTTGGGTATCTTCCACTATTTCTGCCGGAATAATGGCCGAATAATGTTTGTGGTACCTTCTCTCTTCCTTGTTCGTTTGTGCCCCCCCATAATAGGCATGGCTCCTGTTGAGCATCGGGCTGTATTCAAAGCTTGCCCTGCCATGGCCTTCTTCTGTAATCTCTACCGGCTTTTTAAACGCATTGTACGATATCTGTTGGGTAGGGTGCTGCTCATAATATGTACTACCTTTGGTATTGGGCGTAATTTCTTTTAAACGGTACACATTGTTGCTCTCGTATGCATACTCCCCTATATCCGTATTTTTGGTTATCCGCCCCCTATTGTCAAAGGCCATGGTTTTGGATACGCTACCGCTTATGGTCTTTAAACGGTCCAGATTGTCATACCCAAAGCTCTCGTTCCAACCAAATTTGTTGTTCTTTCTATTGTTCAGTGTCCCCCGCTGTACGTTAAAGCTATAGTCCAAATTTAAAGCCACAATGGTATTGGTACTGTTTTTCTTTTGGTCCACCGCCTTGTCTACATACCCATAGGCATCATAGGTGGTGGTTTGGGCCATCCCGTTGCCCAAAGTAATATCCAAAGCCTGTCCGCGGGCATTGAGTTCATTGACCTTCCATAAAACCGCAGCAGTGGCATTGTCCCTGATTTCTTCGAGAAGACCGGATGATGGGTCGTATACGTTTTTGGTGACAATGGTACTTGATGTTCCACTGCCTAAGCTTTTGGATATATACGTTTCCGTATTTATCCTTCCATAACCATCATAGTTCATCCGTTTTTCAAAGGAAGCTTTGCCGTTCACTTCTTTAACTGTGTATGGCCTTTTGTACGAATCGTACGTATATGTATAATTATAGGTTTCTGTATCCGTATTGTTAACCCCTGTTATGGAACTCACCAATTTAGTCGTGCCATTATACTGATAGGTAAGGGACATATTGGTATGGTCGCCGGTTATTTTCTTGGTGAGCATCTTGCCAACGGCACTATACGTATATTCGGTGCCCCCTTTTGGCGTTGTCTCTTTTAACAGCTGCCCCAAAATATCATATTCGTAGGTATAGGTGCCGGCTGCCGGATCGGTCAGTTTGGTTTTTCTCCCCCAACCGTCTATTTGTACGGTTACTTCGTGACCGCCATAATTGGCGGTTTTCATGACCCCGTTAGGATAATACGTATAGTTGACCGTTCCTCCCGGATCGGTTACTTTTGCTTTATTGCCCAAAGCATCTACGGTTGTGGTAACCGATTTAACACCATCGTTAACAGTAGAGGATTGGCCGCTATAGGTTACCCTTATATCTTTTCCGTTGAATAAAATTTGGTCAATTATCCGACCGTACTTATCGAATTTTGTTTCGTTCCATTGACTGGCACCACCGGTGTAAGGTTCACTCACCTTTACCTTTCTTCCCAACACATCGTATTGATATGCCTTGTATACCCATTGCCCGTTCAAGCTCAATGTCCCGGAGCGTGTTTTCCATCCAAAGGCATTGTACAGCACCTCTTCTTTGGCCCCTTCGGGGTAATTGGTGGTTACCTTCATCCCTCCACCGGTTTGCGGTGTATATACATGGGTAGTGGTCTTGTTCAAATAATTCTTTTCACTTTTCAGGCGATCCCATGCATCGTACGTAAAGGTTGTTGTGAGCCCGTAAGGGTTTGTTGTCGTGTCCGGATTACCGGTAACGGCATCATAGGTATAGGTAGTTGAAAGCCCTTCTACATCGGTTGACTTGGTCAAGAACCTTCCCCCATAAGTAGAAGCGTATTCAAATTCCTCTATTCGGTTTGCCCCACCTCCGCTCAGCTGTTTGGATTTAACATTTCCATAAGTATCATAAGTAAATGTCTCCGTTAACCAATCCGTACCATTTCCGCGCTTCTTCATGGTTTTAACGAGGTTTCCTTCATAGGTATAGGCTTCTTCAGAGGTCATGGAACTTCCCCCGAGAACGGTGCGCTCTGTTTTGTTCATGACCCGCCCTATATGATACGAAGTGTTGTTTGCGGACGGATTGTTGCTGTACTTATAGCTAATGGTTTTACTCCCCCCCGGGAAAGCCGTATAGGTCTTTGTAACGTTTTTATGATCATCGTATGTGTAGGTTTCGGTTGTTGTAACGCCCGTCAATACATTCTCGCTCGTTGTTTTCTTCAATGTCAGGTCAGAAACCCCTGCATACCCACTGGCACCCGGCTGGTCTTCAGGCGGTACTACCCTGGCAATATAGGTGCCATTGCTTCCATTGGCATAAAAACCGGGCAAAAGGGTTATTGAATTGGAGGCTTCATCTGTTTTTTGACCCGAAATGGGGGAATCTATTTGTTTGTCAGAATCATATTGTGGTCTTGACGGTGAACTTGGATTTGCTATCAGTTTATAATCATAATCATAGGTTGTATGGCTTAAATTATCACTGGGATAGGATGAAGTTGACACCCACTCTTCCGTAACGGCACCCCGTAGCATCGGATCGTGATCTGAGATATTCCATATGGTCTCGACATTAGTTCCCTGCCAATTGCTCCGCATGACCCTCGTAAAGCCTAAAAAGCCCAAACCTGTAGCATGCGACACGGCTCCTTTATAATAAAACTGTTTCGTTCGGGTCATTCCCGATCCCGTCTGTTCCAATTCGCTTACCACATTAAATGAGGGGGCCACATCCACATTCACATACGGATAGGTTTGTGTAGTCCCGGCACTGTATACCTGGGAATAATATCCTCCATCGCCTGTATAATGAATATCGACTTTACCATAACTGATCTCCGTGGTAATTCCATTGTTGGAGACCGACTGCAATAAAACCTCCTTTCGGTGGTCCTTGGTGAATTCAAATGAAGTCACTGAATTATCACTCATGGTAGCAAAATCCAAATTTCCATTGGGCCTGTTTGAGCTTAAAAATATAGGGACAGGAAAATGTTCCAGTTCACCGGTATAATACCCGGTAGCTGCAAGTGAAAAATAGGGCCTTGCGCTAGATGTGGATGAAGTTTTATTTTGATACAACCTAATGGTCTGAGAACCATTAAGGCCATTTTCATTGGTTGTATTCTGAAAATCTATGATATCGGTTCTATTATCCCCATTGATATCCACCGGTATCAAATCATATCCTTTAACGGTAGAGGGATAATTGTCAACGTCGTATTCTTTGTACCTAAATGGATATGCGGTGTTCCCATAAACCTGAAAACCATTCCCTGTAGACATAAAAAGTGTAAACACAGTGGAATCTTCTGCCACCGGTATCAAGAAATCGGCTTTTCCATCACCGTTATAATCCCCCGGCAATATTCTATAATCCATTTTAATCCTACTATCACTTAATGGTGACCATAAAAGATCAAGAGAGGTATTGTCTTCATTCAAACCATATACATACACTTTTCCTTCCCTAAATTGTAAAATATCCGTTTTTCCGTCTCCGTTTGCATCCAATGCGTGAATTTCATCAGAGTCTTTAAGATTATAGTTTAGGTTACCAAGCATCTTGGTGGAACTGTTGATGTCTGAATTTCTATTCAAAGGAATCAACCTCACCGTTGAATAACCATATGTAGCTGTTTGACAATCGCATAGAGGTTTTGCTCGAATTGGATCCTCATCTCTTATATAACAATTTACTGCTGAGTAACTCTTGGAAATACTGACAACATCAGTAAGGCCATCGCCATCAAAATCCCCGGAAATATATTTCTGCGGCAGTCTGTACCTTCTAACGCCTCCATCGGGGTCGCTAGTTGGGGCGCATTGATCTATCGTATAATAGGTAGGCGCATCCCATGTTTTTTCATATTTCAATGCAACGGGCTGTGCAGCTCCGCCATAACCAATAACTTTGAATTTTGTACGGTTGTTCGAAATATTTTGAATCACTACCACAGCCTGATTTGGCATGAGTTTATTTTGGTAGTTTAAAAATGTTACCGGAAAAATGTCTTCAAATTTTCCTCCGGTAGACACTTCATGCCCGAAATTCATATAGGTACTGTTCTGGATGTCCTCAAACAACCAAAACTTTTTCTTTGCTTCCGTCCCGGTGGTTGGGTAAATGGCAAAGTCCATTTTTCCATTCCCGGTGAAGTCCATAGAAACATATTTCGAATTTCTTTGCTCTATGTTGATCACGGAAAGGTCTTCCGGTTGCCTGTTAGTAGGGACAATACTATTTGTTGTATTCCCGTAACTAAAGGTAATAGGGTTTCTCGAAAGGCTGTTGTCGCCTGTCTTTTCTTGAACCTTGGTTAACCGATCATACCCCAGGCTTGTATGATCGTGTGTCAACACATAATTCCTATATCCTATCCCTCCATTACCTTTTACTTGTATTTGAGTTAGTAACTGAGACCTTATGAAACTGGTTCCGTTAATATAGGATTGTTCCTTTCTCTCTCTGCTCCCGTATACAAATTTAATGGTGTTTATAGGGGTGCCGGTCGTTCGGGCCCCATAACTGATCTCATCTATTTTTATTCCATTATTATCTGAAGAATACGTGTAATTAATACGTACCCCTTGTGGGTTTTGCCAATAGGAGATGGCATAATCGACCCTGCTCCTGGAATCATTATTTAACCCATAATGGGCAAAAGACCCGTCAGGGTATCGAACTGTAAAATATCTAGGGCCATTTACCCCGCTTGTAGGGTGCGTACCATGAGAGGTTATCTTGACATTTGAATAATTTTCTGTTTGATATACAGCTCCACTCCCTCCATAGGTTCCACTTTTTAATATCAAACGTTGCCCATCGAACGAGAAACGGTCGTTAGCATCAAAATCGACCCCGTCTATTTTGTTGTCATGGTACTGAGTTGACGGAATCCTCGTAATCATTGAAATACCGGAGATGTTCCATCCCCAACCGGCCAGTCCATTTCCTCCTTGACTGTTGTACGCTAGGGAAATTTCAGGTTGAACACCGTTAATCCCGGGCGGTACATCAATAGGGATATTGTAATTTGCGCCTCCAGTCAAGGACACCGAAAGCGCTCCCATGGTACTTCCGGTTATGGTGCCGCCAGAGCTCCTGGATGCCATTACGGGTTGATCTTCTGCTTGACTTTCGGCAACCTCCATCTCTTTGACTTCTTGGGTCACCTCTTTTGCTTTGATTGTTTTCACTTCTAATTCCTGCGAAGAAACACAAGGAATCGTGAGACCTGTTAAAAATACAACGAGTAGTAATTTTTTCATGAGGTAGTATTTAGGCTATTTTTTAATCACTTTAAAAGTTTCTTGATGGCTGTCTTGGTAAGTTACCAACAGCAAGTACAGTCCCGAAGGGTACCTGCCGAAATCTATGTTCAACTGCCCTGACAGGGAGTTGATCTCTTGCGTAAACAGGATCCGCCCGTCTGTTCCATATATGGCCACCTGCTTTATGGCATTCTCGCTTTCTACCCACACGACGTTCAACAGATCGGTAACGGGGTTGGGGTAGGCGGTAATCATGGACCGGTCATCGGTTTCTTCTATTTTTTCTTCTTCCTCAGGGGTCTCGGCTATCAGTTCTTTTTTAGAAACGGCAGTTTTGGCACTGGAACAATTTACGCACACACGGCCCCTTAAAATCTGGTTGCCCGCGCTATCGTAGCTGAACTTAATCTTATATTCTTCGGATTGTGCTTGTATGGCAAAAGATGTCAAGCAAACAAAAATCGTTACAAGTAATTTTATTTTCATGGCTTTTGGTTTTCTTTTTCTAATAATTGGTTCATTAACTGCTCCATAGCTGTCATTTTTTCCTGAAGCATGGTATATTTGCTTTCCAATGTTTTATACTCTTTTAATTTCTTTTCTTGCCTGATAGCATAAAGCGTAAGCTCTTCGATTTTCTGCAAGAGTTTGATTTGAAATTCCCCTACATTCACCCCATCCTGCTCCATTTCTTCTGCCGAAGCTATTTCAGGAAGGTGTTTATGTTCTTTTACATAGCTCTCTATAAAATCCAAACCGGGTAAATTGTAACCATCTTCAAATACAAAATCGGCGGTGGGCGTGGTGGTGACCTTTATTTCTTTGGCTTCGAGTTTTCCGTTCAGAAAAGCATTCCCCTTATGAGAAATTGTAAGTAAAGTACCCCTAGAATTTTTAAAATTATATCCTCTAACAGAAGAACTGTTCTCAAAATTAATCCCATCATCATTTACACCAACATTTAGCGTATAACCACTAGAGTTGGTGCCATATGCAAAATTTATACCTTGCCCCCCAACACTTATAGATAATGGAGAGCTAGGGCTGATTGTTCCTATTCCTAGTTTATCCTCCAATATTAATCTACCAGCATTGATTTTTTCAGATTTAATATCATATGAGTTAATATTTCCAACTTCAATCCCTGTACGGTTATAATCTGGGTCTATGTTCCAGAATATCAATGCCTTTTTGTTCCCATCATAAAACAATCGGGCACCATAACCGTCATCATAAGATGAATTGTATGGTTTTATGGTAAAGTAGCTGTTGGTATGGGTCAATATTCCGGAATAGGATTGCGCATTCGTACTTAAGCAACCTATTGCACTTACCAGTAAAAGAATTATTTTTTTAATCATGTGCTTCTTGTAATTTTTCAATTGATTCCTGTTGATTTTTTATCACTTCAGTAAAATGTTCAATGACATTTTCATAGTTATCCATTCTTTTCTCTTGATCGATTGCATAAAGGGTGAGTTCCTCAATTTTTTGCAGTAATTGTATTTGGAATTCCCCTATGTTCACCCCATTTTCTTTCATCTCCTTAGCTGAATCTATTTCGGGAAGGTGCTTGTTCGTTTTTATAAAATCTTCTAACATTTCAAGGGAAGGTATTCGGTACTCTTCTTCAAAAACAAAGTCAGCTGTGGGTGTATTTGTCACTTTAATTTCTTTGGCTTCCAATTTGCCATTGACAGCTTGGTTACCGGTATTATGTAACACTTTTGTCCAAATCCCTTCACCATCTCGGTTGGTGCTCCTAAAATACATTACGGGCTTTTGAAAATCGTTTTTAACGGCAATCTGACCTGAATATCGATATTCAGAGGAGTTTGAGCCGTGATTCATGTTAATACCCCAAAACCAACCATAAGGTTCAGGAGAATTAGCAGACTCAAAGCCTTCATAGAATCCACTTTGCCAAATGATGTTCCAGTCCACTACTTGATCTGGATCATTTATTTTGACCTTATTCGCTACAATGTTACCTGCCACATGAAGTAATTCTTGTGGCGCCCCTGTTCCTATACCTATTTTTCCACCCAATATTTCAAGTGCGTCATTGTTCCTAAGTAAAAATCGCATATCATAATCTGAGATAGGATCATTAGAAAAATCTAAAAATGGCAAACCGTCTCCTCGCAACTCTATAGATGCCCCTTGAGTTGTGGACAGTTTTGCTCCTGATCCCCATGTCAATGTTCCATTGATATCCAAGGTAGATCTTGGATTTGTTGTCCCAATCCCTACATTTCCAGAAGTAGGAAATATATTTGTTTGCAGAAAACAAATTGATGGCATTAAAAGCATTATAAACTTCAAACAATTTTTATTTCTCATGGTTTTCTTTTTAATTCTGTTATCTCTGCTTTCAGTGTCTCTATTTCCTTTTGTTGTTGGATGGTATACAGCATTAACTCTTCAATTTTCTGAAGCAACTTAGCGTCCATTTCTCCTAGTAGAATACCATTTTCTTCTACATCCTTAGCTGATGGAATATCTTTTAAATGCCCTTTTTCCTGAATGTGTTTTTCCACTTCTTCCAATGTTGGCAGGTCATAATCGTTTTCGAAAACAAAGTCGCTCCAACCGGTCTCTACTTTAATTTCTTTGGCACGAATTTTTCCGTTGACCGCTAGTTTCCATGGACCGGGAATATTGGTTCCCAAACCTACATTGCCAGTGAAAATATCCGCAAACAAAAAGGCTGTGTTTAAAAATTCAGTATTCGAAAATTCTAGATTTTCCCCTCTTGCTCCACGAACAAAATATGTTCCTTCATCCTGCCAAACAATTCCTCCAATATCATTATAGGTACCACCAGGCCTTACCCATTTTTGAATACTTTGGTCCCATTTGGGCGGTCCATAATTACCTGTTAGCCAATCATCCCTAAGCCAACCGTTTTCTCCACTTCCCACAGTTGTACTAATAGTTGTCTTTCTTATTTTTACACCATTTGTTACGTGAAGTTTATATTCTGGACTTCCTGTCCCAATTCCAACATTTCCAATGGAATTGATCATCATGTCTCCTCCACTTCTGTTATTGACCCTAAAAAGCATTTCGTCTTTAGAATGATTATACTGTATTCCCCCAACAAAATCATCGTCCTGATCAGCGAACCCATAATAGCCACTATTAACATTAGGCGTTAGGATGGTAATCATTCCTTGGTCATCATCTTCTATTATTACATCAGAAAGATAATGTCCTGTCCCACCTGATGAACCATTAAACACATGCAGCTTTTGTGTTGGTGATAGAATTCCTATTCCAACATTCCCGGAGGCAGGAAATTTATTAGACTGGGAATGCCCTAATACAGGGAATACCAAAAGGGCCAAAAATAGATTTTTCATAATTTCTCTTTAACCTTATTTAATTCTTCTTTTAATTCTTCAATCACTTTAGATTGTATTTTATTTTGGTTCTGAAGCTCTTGCATCATCTTTTGCTGCTCAATAGCATATAATGTCAACTCTTCTATCTTCTGTAATAACTTTGCACCCATTTCTCCTAGATAAATTCCTTCTTTTGCTACTTGCTCAGCTGATGGGATATCTTGTAAATGCCCTTTCTCTTGAATATGTTTCTCGACTTCCTCAAGTGTTGGCAACTTATAACTCTCCTCGAATACAAAGTCGCTCCAACCGCCTACTTCCACCTTTACCTCTCGTGCTCCGATTGAGCCTTCAACGGCTAGTTTGTGACTTCCTGTTTCATCGGTTCCAATACCTACATTTCCATTTCCTTCTCCGTTTAGAATGATGTTTCTTGAACCGAGAATAGAATTATCAATATGTAACCTGTTATTTGTATCCATCCAGAAATAAGACGATTGCCCTTGAGAAGAATTTTTAAGTTGGATACCACTTCTCAGGTCATCGGCCTCCTTTTGTATAATCGCTAACTTTCCTCCCGATGTATTGGATGTTCCCAATCCGGTATTTCCATCTTCATCCATAAAAATACCATACGTATAATTAGAGAGATCATTGTATATAAAAAGTCCCCCATATGAATTACGGATTGCCATTTTCTTTGTAGAATTGTTAGTAGGGTTTAAAACAATATATCCATTATCAATCCCTATAACCCCCTTTACATCAAGTTTATATTCGGGAGAATTGGTCCCTATACCTATATTTCCATTCTGATTGACCACAAACCTGCTCTCCCATGTGATACCACCATTTGAAGAACTACTTATACCAAATACATTCTTATTGTTATTGGATTGTCCAAAATAAAATGCTTGCTGATTTGTTCCATTTGTATTATTCTCAATAAAATATCCGTAATTTCCCCCAGTTGATTCCAAATTAAATCCAAAGTCATTACTTCTGTCGATATGGGAACTGGCAATAAAACCAGTACCGCTTTTTACTTCCCATTGAGCACTCACTCTAATCGATGCAAGTATGATTAAGGGTGCCAATAATATTTTATATTTCATAATTTAATTTTCTAATTCTTCAATTCTTTTCTCCAATTCATTAATTCTATTATTTAGTCTTGCATTTACTTTATTTGCTTCAATGGTATAAAGTACCAGCTCTTCTATCTTCTGTAACAGTTTAGCATTCATTTCACCTAAATGGATTCCATTCTTTTCTACCTCTTTAGCTGATGGGATATCTTTTAAATGCCCCTTTTCTTGAATGTGTTTTTCCACTTCTTCCAATGTTGGCAAATCATAATTGTTTTCGAAGACGAAGTCGCTCCAACTGGTTTCGACTTTTACTTCTTTGGCTCTTATTTTACCGTTGACGGCTAGTTTCCATCCATTCGCATTGGTAGTTCCGATACTCACATTATTATCGAAATACCAATTTCTATTGTAATTATGAAAACCAAATTCGTTTGCCCAATCCCAACCCGAATTATCAATTGTTCTAGGCGCTATTAAACTTCTGTTATCAGTACCATTTCGATGGACTTGACTAAATGCCAATTGCTCTTGGGTGTTTTTTAAAATTTGTAGTGTTCCATAAACGTCAAGTTTAGCTTCTGGATTCATTGTGCCTATACCAACATTACCAGAAGTCCCATACATATTGGGATCAAGTATAATATTATACTGAGCACCTAAAACAAGGTTTGCCGGCTCACTATTCAAATCGGATCGGGTCGAGAATATTTTAAAAATGCCCTCTTCTTCTGTACTAAATCGAGCCAGTGATTTTGAACCTTCTATTCTTAGTTTGGCATCTAAAGTCCCTGTTCCAATACCCAAATTGCCCGAAATTGTAATATCTCCATTTTCTCTAAATACAGTTTGGCTAGACCATAACCAATCACCGTTTAAATCAGGGGCTATAAACATATCTTGCCTTCCATCATCAGGAGTATGAAATTGCCATTTATTGTTTCCTCCAGAAATAATATCCTGAGCATCAAGATTGAATGATACCATTACACATATCAATAAAAAATAATCCTTCATTCCTTTAATTTTGATAATTCTTGTCTCAATTCAGATAAAAGCATAGCCTGTTGTTTCATTAACTCTTCTTGTTTTATGTTTTCTTCCTTTAATTCAATTATATACAATGTCAACTCTTCAATTTTCTGCAGCAACTTTGCATTCATCTCACCTAGGTAGATTCCGTTATTTTCTACATCTTTAGCAGAAGGGATATCTTTTAAGTGACCTTTCTCTTTTATATGCTTTTCCACTTCTTCAAGGGTTGGGAGTTCATAATTTTCTTCAAAGACAAAGTCGCTCCAGCCATCCACATCTACTTTTACCTCTTTAGCCGCTAATCGTCCCTTTATGCCCAGGTTCCCTTCACTAGCATTCAAATACATACCATAATAATCCGGTTTGGTTGCATTTCTCCCGGTTCCCCAATAAAAATTACCATTTGAATGCATCCCAAACATTAATTCATCCTCTTCGCCGGGATGGAATACCATTGCTCCTGAACCGCCCCCTGTAAATTCAATCCGGTTTGAAAAGCCATTAACTGAAGCTACTGAGTTTTGAGAATCTATACTTAAACTATTTACTTTAGTAACCCCATTGACATCCAATTTTGCAATAGGGTTGTTGGTCCCTATCCCCACATTCCCGGCATCTATCCATGAAGAATGGCTACCGGAAGAGGTAAAACGGATTCTTTCCTCATGGGTATTTTCATCCAACGCCTGGTATAGACTTAAATATGAAATCAATTCAGCTCCACTATACCCCCCAGGCCTTATCTCTATTTTATTGTGGGCATACCGTCCTTTCGGGGTCCCCATAACCAAAGAATGTCGGTTCCAATAAAAATGGGTTTCCCCCCAGCGATCGCCATTGTCATCCCCTATATTGTACAAATAAAAATCCCCGTTTACTTGCAGCTTTGCCCCAGGTGTCCTTGTCCCTATCCCTACATTTCCTCCTCCAGACGGAAATACTATAAAATTCCCTGTTCCTGTTTTGAATGTTAAATCCCTATTTTGGTATGTGAAAAGGGTAAAGTCATCCCCATCACCGAAACTTTGTTCTGCCTCATTCCACATAAACCCTGCATAATAGTCACTTGAGTTTCCAAAGCGCATAAACTTGTATGTTCCGGAAGAACCTAATTGAGGGTTTAGATAACCTACGTCATAGGTCTGTGCTGTGCCCTGTTGGACACAAAGCATAATCCCTATCATGTACAATGCTTTATTTTTCATTTCGTCTTTTTAATCCGTTTATTTCTTGTTGCTGGAGTTCATTCTCTTTCTTGAGCTCGATTACATATAGAGTCAGTTCCTCAATTTTTTCAAGGAGTTTCATGTTCATTTCTTTTAGATTGATCCCTTCTTCTTCCATTTCTTTTGCCGAAGGAATGTTCGGTAAATGGCCTTTTTCGTTGATATGTCCCTCGACCTCTTTTAAACTTTTTAAATGATAATCATCTTTAAACACATAATCCGGAGGGACCGTGCCATTTAAATCCAGCCTTACTTCACTGGCGTGAATATCTCCTGCCACCATTAGTTTTGCATCAGGGTATATAGAGCCAATGCCCACATTCCCATTCTGCCGGATGGTAAAATCCGGTGTATGGACAAAATTCCCGTTCCCGTCCCGGATTTCGCTCCGCTGACTGATAAAAAAATCTGAATTGGGCGCCCCGCCGCGGTACAAGAGCCCGGCATGCCATGCATATTGGTTCCCCTGTCCAAAAGACACCACTGCCCTGTCCCTTCCTGAGCTTCCCCTGTTGATCCTAAAATAGACGTTGTCCCTTTCATTGACACTGCTAAGGCGCATTTCCTGGTACACGTCCAGTCGGGCTTGTGGTTCTGCTATTCCAAGGCCCAGAAAGTCATTCTCATCGGTAACAAGCACACTCCTCCAATTTGACCATCTGTCCTCTCCGGGGAACCATTGGCGCAATTTTAAATCCCCATCGGGATAATGGGTCGTTGTTAATTCGAAATTTCGATATGAGCCGGCGTTCATGGTAATCTTGGAACCGTAAGGGTACGTCCAGTTCAACGTATTGGTCGCGCCCGGTCCGCCTTGGTAATAAAGTCCGTACTGGATATGCTCCGGGCTTAGGTTTTCATCGTATTGTTTCTGTGGGATTGCCAGCCATGTAAATAAAAAGGCTGCCAAAGCGATAAACGCTTTTAGGGTAGATGTTATGTCCATAGGCAGGTATAGTTAGGGTCAATATTATCAAAGTAAAAAGTTTAGGTATTTTCAAAAATAGAAAATTTTCTTGTTTAGAAAAATTTTTATGTTAATTTTTTTAACAGTCGGTTTTGATATAATTCAATCCCCCGGTATCAGAATCTTTAAAATAATGGAATATTATTGGGCGTGTTCGCCCAATTCATGGGTTTACGGAAAGGAAAACCGTAGGTATTAAACAGATCAACAAGTGTATGGACGGCAAGGGTGTTTATTTTCAGCATTCGTTTTTGTACAATTCAGTTGAGCCAACTATGAGCCCATTGTGAGCCGACTGAGCCGACTCTCAGTTTATATGTTGCAATAAACAGTACCTTGGTGCCGGTATTTCCTTTTTGTTTGCTTTTAAGCCTTGGTCATTGTACAATTATTGACCAATTAGCGGCCATTTTTATTTAAACCCATATTTTGCCCCCCTTCCTTTACTCCCTGATTGTTTGAGAATGCCTTTTTCTAGCAGTAACTAGAATGGATATTCAATAGCAATGCCCCAATGTTGCCCAATTATTGCCCTATTGGTTTGTACGATACGCCAGCCCCCGAAGTGCCTATTTTTATCAGCACTTTAAAGTCACCAACCAATTCAGTGAGTTCATTTGTTGCAGTCCTTTTAGAAATATTGTTTAATCCTTGATTAGTAGCTTATGCAAACTTTACTAGTGTTATGCACTAAATCTAACTAAACTTTTTGATATAATTTTCGCCTAGTTGGAGCTGCCTAGTGTATACGGTTCCACGCATACAGTCAATTTCGTGAAAGAATTTAGAAAAGTCCGAATTACTACCGGTCTCTGATTTTAGTAAGTCCACACAGAATGAGACACCATCAGATAAATGAAATAATGACCACAAGATGTTCTCACAAATTTCATCAATATCAAAATATTCCAATGCCATTGAAGCTACTCCAAAATGATCATATTTTGAAAACACATCGTACAGTGAAAATACTTCTAAATAGTCTATTTTTTCTAAATATTGGGAGTAATTATCTAGTCTATCCCTAATTCTATAAGGGTTTATGTCATCCTTCCTTTTATATTTTAATGATTTTGAGGGACAATCATAATTTAGTGGTTTTGAATCATCAAATAAATGTTTGAAGTTATTGTATAGGGAATCCGTTAGCTTGCAAAATTTTTCGTGATCATATAAATGTGTCCTTTTATCCTTATATGAAACGGTTAAAAACCTTCTTATTTGTTCTGAAAATAATATTTCAATTTGCTCATTATATTTCTTTTCGGCATTTTCCAATTCAGCTAATTTATCAGTAAGATATGTTCTTAAATAAAGAGTTGTTAAATAATCTAATAAGCTAGCTCTTAATACAATTGCAATTGAATGCGTTCTATGTTTTTTACTTGGTCCGAAATTTTTAAGAAGAGTATTTACTGATTCAAAACAATAAACATATCTTCTTAAAAGGCTTTGATAAATGTCGAATTGATCACTATTTTCTGTTATCAAATTGAATCCCTCCTCCAAGATCGTGTCAAAATGATCTCTTAATCTGATAAGTTTATTTCTATTTAGTTCAGAAAGCATTTTTTCAATTATCTATATTAATGCTGGATTTTCAATTATTTTGTGCGTAACGTAAGATAAGCACCATTTGGCGTTTATTTTCAGTAGGTAAATATCTCCCTGTCCTCCACGGTTACAAACTTATCGCCTCATCTTATCAGCCAAATGTGAATTCAGAAAGATCCTTTCCTAATTCTTTTATTGGAATTAAATCACTTAATTCTCTTTCCAATTTCTTTTGTCTAATATGTATTTCCGACATTAATTTTGAACATAGTTCTTTAATGTTGCGGAGCTCTTCTTCCGAAAAAATAAATTTTGTTTTATTCCGAAGAGGTATTAATAATGGTAATTTTTGATCTTCTACTTTTAAATAAAATGGTTCCATCTGTATAATTTCAGAATCTGAATGAGCAACAGCTTTATTTCTATGATCAATTAAGAATTTATGCAACTCTTTGTCTCTTTTTTCAAATCCCTTAAGAACATTAACACTTAAATCTGGAATCGGATTTTTATTTCCTTTATCATTTCCCGAGAATGGTCGTGAATATGCAATAGTTAAGGCATTACTTAAAGATTCGCATTTTATACTATTCATTTTATTTTGCTTGTGATTTGCTTCTTCAATCTCAAAGTCAGATTGTTCCATGAGTATTTCGACAATATTAAATGCTTCTTTTATATCATTAAATGATATAAGCAATCTGATTAATTGATTCATTTTTGCATTTGTTTCTTTGCTTTGAATTTTCATGTATGTTGCTTTACATAGTATATAATTTTTTATCCCGGCTTCCGGCAACCTCATAAATAAATATAAAAGAAAATAACCTTTTGATATCAAAGTAACCCATTAAAAGCCTCTACAACAACCCCTTCTGAGCCAAAAACACAAACAATTGTATATTAGTTTTTATCTTATACCGCTTGCGTAATTTTGCCATTAGTTTTTTAATAGTACTTAATGATGCAGAAGAATACCCACATATTTATTAGCCTTTCGTTAACCTCCTTTTGGGTATAGCCCCTGGCAAGCATTGTTATTATTTTGTGTTCTTTTTTGTTTATATAAAAGATTCCTAAAAATACAAAACTCTTATGTACAGTGAGAGAGGTAAAGGGGTGAGACTTCCCTTTACCTACTCGACTATGCGTTGTTATTTATTATTTCGAGACGTTCAATTATAAATTCAGCCACTTCATTCTCGCTAAATTTCAAAGCATCTATATATCCATCAATTGAAAATAAACCATCTATTTCGGCTTGGTCAAACCTCACGAGCATTAGTTTTTTATCCTGCTTTGATTTAATTAAATCTTTGATACTTCTCCATTCCAAGCCACACCATTCTTTTTCATTATATTCTTTACATAGAAATATTACAACCAAATCGGATCGCTTATGATAAATCTTTTGTAAGAGTGTGTCTATATTAGGTTGTGCAAGTTGCGATTGATAATCGAAATCATAGAAAATTTTGTCTTTACCAAGTTTACCTTTTAAAATAGTAACAACATTAGAAACATAATCTCTTTTTTCTCCTGGAAATGATACAGAAACACTAAAATTTATTTTTGAAATGTCTTGAGTTGATTTGTCTGTTTTTTCAGTTGTTAATTCTTGAAGTAATTGTTCTAATGCAACAAGCGATAAAGAAAACACATCAGGTTCAATTTTAGTAGAATGTTCTCTGAAAGGATACGTCTTAGATATGTGAAATAGTAAGTAGTTTAACCATATTGCTAGAGGATTATTATTAGCTCCAATAGTTGGCATACTTTTGGGATCTTTTTTAAGCTGTTCATCTCTAATTTTATTTACAACTCTTGTATTTACTTTTAAAGCCTCTTCTTCATTAAATAGAGCTCCAGCTCTTTTAGCCATTCTAACAAATTTGTTGGTTGCATTACCTTCAATTACACCATATTTAGTTAATTCGGCTCCCCTAAGTCCCCATTTTAAGTTACTGTCATTGACATTACTAACAAATTTATTAATTTCATTATTCCCACTTAGTTTACCAATAAACTGCCATAACATTATTAGATGATTGGGTTGTTTAAATTTTCTGTTTTCAATTACTTGACCTTGGTGATATTCATAAGTATGAAACTCTATTTTATGAAATTTGTTAGCTTGATTTTCAAAAGCTTTGATTAAACGCTTAATTTCTAGTTTTTTTTGAATTATAGATACTTTATGTTCCAATTGATATTCAGTTTGTTTAATGTTATTCGGGATGTTTTTTTAATAACACATAACGGTTTTCGACTATGGTTTCGTTACAGAAAATCCGTAGGGTTGTTCCGCTGTGGACTAAGATAGAGAATTTCAGGGATTTTCCGAAGTGTCTTACATACGCAATATATAAGCCTAGGATAAGCCATAGATAGTCCATGAAATGTTAAATGCCAAATCACAGAAACCCATAAAACAAAAATGCCAATTTCTTGAGATTAGTTCACAAATAATTTATAGCATTTATCTTAGCGTCAATACCGTTAAAATATTCGACATATTCTATGAGTTCAGCATCAATCCATTCCAAAAGTTCATATATTTCTTGGCGGATGTTTATCGAATCCGTAAAATCAATATTGCTACCATTAAAGCAGATGGGCTCATTGTGATATACTCTATTCCTGAACTCCCTGATCCTGTTAAGTTTTTGATTAATGATATTCCTGTTTACATTTTTTGGTTTATTGGGGAAACAATGTATTACAATACCGCCAATTAGCCGATAATGATGTGTGTCGAATAAACTGGTCCAAAAACCAAAGGATTGTTCTGCTATGATTTTTCCCGGAGTTACTGTTCCCCCCATTCTTCTCACAGTTCTTTCAGCTTTTATAACACTATTTTTCAAAAAATATCTTCCCGGTGCAAGACTGCGATGGCTCATAAAACCATTCTTTTCTGTCATTATCCAGTTCGGGTTTGTAAAATGGGAAGATACTTGATAATGGACAATATTTCTTAAAATGGTTTCAAACAGGTTTAAAATAGGGTAAAAAGCTTGAGAGGCTCTTAAGTTTACGCGGTACAATTTTTGCGCTTTGGCTTTTGAATTCCCGGTTGCTCTTAAAAACCGTTCTAGGCGGGGTTGTGATATGTAATATTCAAGTTTGTTGTATTCCAAAGTAAGCGTGTAATTAGTTGCAATTTATAAAAATTATAGTTACTTTTGTACCGTAATGCTTGATAAAGCCTCTTCCTCTTTTAGGAACGTAATCAAGTGAAAGATATTAAAAAGCGCCTGAAAGTTCAGGTGCTTTTTGCTTTTATAATATTTAACTGTTTATGAGCGAACCGATTTTTTTAAGGTTTTTACGCTATTAATATTATCGTTAATTTCTTTTTGCAAATTTTTGACTTGTTCCGGAGTACATCCTTGATACATAATATTGACACCTTGATTTCCTTCGTAATTATTGAAATGGTTAGTATAGGTAGACTTTTCTTGATAATTTAATATGTATTCTGGTGCCACACCAAAAATATCCGAAAGCTCATACAATCTAGTTAAAGTAATATCGGCTATGTTATTTTCTATATTGCTATATGCTTTTACCGTTATGCCTAAAGCATTTGCAACATCTTCTTTTCGTAAATTCTTTTCACTTTCCCTTATCTCTCTAATATTATCGCCTATTTTCATGATTAATTAAGTTTGTATGTTAGAAATATTAATATTATTCTGCTTTAATAGTGTTTCTAATAAAGCTATTCGTTCCCTCTGGCTTTGCAACAGTTCTTCTTGTAATTTTTGAAGAGAAAAATTGGAGAAGTTTACACCCTGATTAAGAATATTCACCCCTTTATTTCCATTATAATTGTGAAAGTGATTATAAAATTCTTTTTTTGACTGTTTATAGTTAAGTATGTACGAAATGCTACAGTCTAATATTGAAGCAATTTCTTGCAGCCGATTAACAGTTAAACCAGTTATATCATTCTCTATATTAGCATATGCTCTTGTTGTAATATTAAGCTTTTGGGCAACATAACTTCGCTTATAGTTTTTTTCAACTTCTCGTATTTCTTTTATATTGCTCCCAATTTTCATTTACTTAAATATCAAAATCGATATTATTATCTCTTAGGAGTCTTTCCAATTTTGGAATTCTTTTCAATTCATCCGTATACAGTTCTTTATACCCTTTACGAATTTCTTCTTGATTAATTCCTTGAACATTAATATTGATACCTTGATTCCCTTCATGATTATAAAAATGATTTCGGATTTGATTGGTAGGCTCCTCTTCTTGCAGAAGATCAACCGGAGAACATGATAATATCTTTGCTATTAAATCTAATTGACTCAACTTAATATCAGATTTATCACTGATAACTTAAGCGAACTGCTTGTTCTTTTAATTCGGGGCTGTAATAGCGTTTTTTCATGTTTCTAAGATATTTGTTTTATAACAAACAGTCTTAAATTTTTTGTCCGAGTAAAGGTAGCAACTCCACCATAGTTTAGCCAACTTTTTTATCCATTTATCCATTTTGAAGTACTAATACAAACCTTAAGATAAGAAATAAATTAAAAAATATATTTTTGTTGTACCTATGTTGTACCCAACACAAATAAAAAAGCCTTACATCTCTGTAAGGCTTGATTTTACTAGTGGTCCCACATGGGCTCGAACCATGGACCCCCTGATTATGAGTTTTTTAAAATAGGGATTTTCGGAAACTTATAAAATTGTAATATACTGATTATCAATATATTGATAATTTTTGTGTTTAAATCAATACAGAAAACATCAAACTTTTGTTTGCAAATGGCGTGCAAATTTTTTCAGTAACTTGTTGCTTATGAAAACATTTTTATCACTCACACTAGATTGTCAGAAGCAGTATCTTTTAGTAATTGAATATTTCGTAACAATTTTTTAAATGTATCGTCTTTAGTATATAAAGCCAATACCATGAAGAAATTAGTTTTAATTCTCTTGGGAATTTTAGTATTCTCTGCCTGTAAAAAAGATACAAATTATGATGTAGCGATACGGAACGTAACAGTTTTCGATAGTAAGCATAAAAAAATACTTCACAAAAAAACAGTTTTAATTAATAAGGACACTATAGCTGCCATTATCAATGCTTCCCAAAAATCCAAGGCAACCCGTGTTATTGAAGGAAACGGACGTTTACTGATCCCGGGGTTTATTGACACCCATACACATCTTTGTCAACTCTATGCCATAGGAGATGATGTGGCTCCAGAATTTATTGATGATTCTTACCGAAAAAGACTGTCTGAAACGTATTTAAAATTCGGCACTACTACCATCGTAAGTATGGGAGATCCTCAACCGTGGATGGATGTTACCCTTAACTGGCAACAAAATCCATCTCCGGATTATCCCAATCTGTTTATCAGTGGAGGGGCTTTAATTTCAGATGAAGAAAGAGAACCCGTTCAACATCATGTAGAAATCATGAGTCCGGAAGATGGTAAAAAGAAAATCCGTGAATACGCTGAATTAGGAGTAAAACATATTAAGTTGTATTCAAGATTGCGTGAACCCGAAATGAAGGCGATCCTAAGGGAAGCCAAAAAAGAACATATGAATGTTTCAGGTCACATCCAGTATAGAGTTAGCCTTCAAGATGCTATGGACTCAGGACTTAAAAATTTCGAGCATTTTCACCTTGGCAGCCAATGTCTTTAATTATGAAAAGCATTGGGAACCATTTGTTAAAAAATATAAATTGGAACGGACAGGGACGCTGGATGAGTTTGCCGCGGACATGGCATTGTTCTTTGACTATATAAAAGATACCCCCGAATTGAATGCTGAGATGGAGGCATTATTGGACAGAATGGCCAGGAAAGGTGCTACAATAAGCACAACCGTCAACGTACTGGCCTCTGCTACCGGAGATACAGATTTCTATACCTCATTCAACAGCTTTCCATTAAGAGATACACCCTACATCCCAACCAATACCGATCGTTTTAAAAAACAAACCTCCAAAGGTTTTAACGC
>NZ_JAZEUN010000037.1:0-25900 GCF_037029175.1 Galbibacter sp. PAP.153
AAATTATGATGGCTCAAGAACAAAAAAACAATCCAGACCTAACTGCTGTTAATAAAGCTATCAAAGCTTATGTTAGAAAAATTGACAAGTCGTCAGCTGTTCAAATAAAAACAAAAAACATAACTTATTCAGATTTTTTTGACAACAAGATGCTTATTATTAGAGCAATAAGAAAAGGCATGCCATACAAATTGTTCAGCAAAATAAAAGATATTACACCTTTCTCAGAAGATGATTGGGCTGAATATTTAAACCTATCAAAGAAAACTTTACAAAGACATCAAAATGATGTTGATTATCTATTTAAACCAATACATACGGAAAAAATAATAGAATTAGCAGAAGTAACTAATTTTGGTAAAGGGGTATTTGACTCATCTGAACAATTTTATTTATGGCTCAACACACCCTCATTCACATTAGGTAATTTAAAACCCGCCGAATTATTGAAAGATTCTTATGGAAAAGAATTGGTAATGGCTGAATTGAATAAAATCGACCACGGAATTTTTGCTTAATGAGAACATATAGGTTATCAAAGAAAAAATACTCAACTCAGCTAAACGGAAAAGGAGCAGCTATGCCTGGAAATAGATGGAACTCTAAAGGGACAGAGGTTATTTGCTCCGCAGAAAGCAGAGCATTAGCAATGGCAGAAGTTACCGTTCATTTAACTATAGCCACTTTACCAAGCGACTATGTAATGATTGAAATTAATATTCCTGATGATATTCAAATAAAATTATTGGAACAAAAAGACATTCCCGAAAATTGGAGATGAATTTATAGATGCATTAGACTTTTGTGTCTTAAAAGTGCCCTCAGCGGTTGTTCAAGGCGATTATAATTATCTAATAAACCCATATCACAAACATTTTAAGAAAATAACAATATTTGATAAAAGGATATTTAAATAACTACCCAACAATGGATGCTATAAGTAATTGCTCATTCTCGCCTACTTCTGAAAATATCAGAAGTAGATTTTTCGTCATTAAGGGATTGTTGTCCTTAAAATAATAGAAGCCCTGAATCTATACCGGGCATTCTTATGAGCATGTCATAATACTAATTTAAAATATTTTTGAGAAACGTCACATATCTTCTTATTATTGCATATATCGAATTTAATTGCCTATGTTGTCCAGAAAAGCCAAATATGCTATAAAAGCACTTATTTATATCTATGAACATCCGGATGAAGTACCCGTTCCGGTTAAGGATATTTCTGATGCCCAGAAAATTCCCTATAAGTTTTTGGAGACCATTATGAGCAATTTAAAGCAGCATAGGATCATAAAAAGCCACCGTGGTCCCAAAGGAGGCTACAGTTTTGCCCAAGACCCAAAAGAGGTTACCGTCGCAGCCGTAATGAGGATTATAGACGGGCCCATAGCCCTTACCTCCTGTACTTCTGAAAATTTTTATGAAAAATGCGAAGAGTGTATCGATGAGGATATTTGCAAGGTTCGAAAATTGTTTGTTCATGTCAGGAGCGAGATGCTGCCCGTATTGGAAACGCCCATTACCGAAATGTAATATATCCCCAAGGGATCTTATGATGTAAGGGCATGATATATGGTCAATGTCGATGTTAATATTATTACCAGGCCAACCACGATCATCAATACCCTTTTATGAATCCTAGACGCTAAAAACGCTCCCAGCGGAGCAGCAATGACCCCTCCGACAATGAGACCGAGTACCACTTGCCAGCTATCGACCCCCACATAGAAAAGAAAGATTCCCGTGGCAAAAAATGTAACAAAAAACTCGGCAGTATTAACCGTACCGATAGTAATTCGGGGGCTTTTCCCCTGATTAATAATATTAGAAGTTACTATGGGGCCCCATCCGCCGCCGCCGATGGCATCGAACATACCCCCTATAAAGGCCAATATTCCCGCCCTTTTGACTTTCTCCCTTTCCTTGAACCTGTTACGTATCCCTTTATACAGGATAATACTGCCCAAAATAAACAAATAGGCCGAAATATACGGTTTTATATAATTTCCGTTAAATACATCCGACAACAAATAGGCCCCCAATACAGCACCGATGACTCCAGGGACAACGAGCCGGATCAAAAGTGCCTTGTCTATATTTTTAAATTTTAAATGCGACAGTCCCGAAACACCTGTCGTAAATACTTCGGCCATATGAACACTTGCCGATGCTATTTTAGGGGACACGCCAAAATGTAACAGAAGGGCACTGCTACTTGCCCCATAGGCCATTCCCAAAGCCCCGTCTATTAACTGGGCACAAAACCCAATGGCAATAAAGGTATAAAAGGTATCATCAAACGAAAAAATGATACCTCCGCCTTGATAAATGATATAAATAAAATAACCAATAAGTGCTACTTTAAGACTTAGTATGGCCCAGCCGATCTGTTTCAGGCTGATGTTTGAAATATTCTTTTTAAACTTTCTAATGGTAGTCATACGTCATATAATTTATTGCTAAGACACTAAGGGTGTTATTTCTATGGGTTGAACAGGATTTATTTAATAAGCATCCCCTGAGATGGGGATGCTTCATCAACTAAAACTAACCAACCATGAAACAAACTTCCTATGAAATAGCTATTGTACGGTTAAATGAATTGAGATTTTTTTGGGTTCTTGTTTCTTTGTCATTGATGATTTTCCTGGATATAAACTCATCCATGAGATTATTAAATTGATCGGGTTGTTCCATCATGGGAACATGTCCACATTCATTAATAAGGCATAACCGGGATGATGGGAGCAAAAGGTAAAACTCCTCAGCCACTGATACAGGTGTCACGACATCCTGCATCCCCCATATTAACTGTACCGGTATTTCTATATTGGGAAGTTCTTTTTTTAAGTTTTGCCTTTTGGCATCCTTAGCCACACGGATAATGGACAACACATTTTTTTTATTTTGAATACAGGAGAACACTTTGTTTATCAATTCTTCATCCACAGCTTCCTTTTTATAAAATACCTCCCTGACTTTTGATTTTATATAGGAATAGTCCCGTGTTCTTGGAAAATGATCCATGAGGGTATTTTCAAAAAGTCCAGAGCTCCCCGTTAAAACAAGTCCCCATACCCTGTGTTGACCTTTTAAGCTATACAGCAGGGCCAAATGACCGCCAAGGGAATTTCCGATAAGCACCGGATGCGCTATATGATTTTCTTCGATATAATGTTCCAAATAAAGAACAAGGTTCTCCATAGGTGACACAGCAAACGACTGTTGAAGTATCGGTAATTTAGGGATGTATATGTTATGCCTGTCCGAAAATGCTCTTGTAACGGAATCCCAGTTGCTGAGGGAACCAAAAAGCCCGTGCAACAGAACAAGATTTAATCGTTTTGATGGTACGGGAACCCGAAGGTCTCTATCTTTTGATATGCTACTCATTTGCGTCTTTTTGAAGTTAAGTACGCTGCAAATATATATAAATTAATTTTAAATCATATTAAATCGATAGGATTTGTAGATTTAAAAAGATTTTTTATATTTGTTCCCAACAAAGGAATAAATAATGGTACCTGTGCTGTCGAAATATGATGTATTGTTAGGGAAACCTAACCCGTCGGAGCATCCGTTCAATGTCATTTGACAGCTAAGTGCATGGCTAATTCAGGTTCCCCATTGAAAAATGGGGATTTTTTTAAAGTATGGATATGGTAGCCGAAAATAGTATTGAAAATAATTACGTTAATATAAAACAGCCCCGTGACCGAGAGGCTAGGTGAAGCTCTGCAAAAGCTTTTACAGCGGTTCGAATCCGCTCGGGGCCTCCAACATGACATAACAAAATAAATTTAAGATATATGGATTCCGTAAAATCAACCGTTGTAAAGATAATGGGCATTTCCCTATTTTTAACGCTAACCTGGGGTTGTAAAAAAGCCCATGTTGATATAAAAACCGTTCCATCGAAAGTAACGCCCATAAAGCCTTCCGATGCAACTTATATAGACAGTATCACCCAATGGAAAAAACAGCGGATAGCTTCCTTAAAGGCAGCGGATGGGTGGTTAAACCTTGCTGGTTTGTACTGGCTGGAGGAAGGAGAAAATACAATTGGTTCGGAAAAAGGCAATACTATTGTTTTTCCATCGGAAAAAGCAGCGGCCCATATTGGCACTTATCAATTGAACGGCGGAGTAATTACCTTTTCGGCCGCTGGGAACGTGGACGTAAAAGAGGGGTCCAAACCGGTAAAGGAATTGCAGGTGTTTCCTGTAGAAAAAACAATAACCCTTTCTCATGAAAACCTTAAGTGGTATGTCATTAAAAGGGGTGACCGGTATGCCATCCGGTTAAGGGATCTGGACAGTGAACTTTCAAAAAACTTTTCGGGAGTTGAAACTTTTCCCATTGCTAAGAAGTGGAGGGTGCGTGCCAAGTTTCAGCCCGAACCCATGCACACTATTTCGATAACCGATGTAACGGACAGGACCAGTGACCAAGACTCTCCGGGAACACTTTATTTTACCATAGACGGAAAGGAATTTCATTTGGATGTTTTAAATGAAGAAAATCGGTTTTTTATCGTTTTCGGGGATCAGACCAATGGGGACCAGACGTATCATACAGGAAGGTTTTTATATGCTGAAAAACCTGATGCCGACGGCCATACCTGGTTGGATTTTAACAAGGCCTATAACCCACCATGTGCGTTTACCCCCTATGCAACCTGTCCGCTCCCTCCAAAGCAAAACGTCCTTTCGGTCCCCGTTACCGCTGGAGAGAAACAATATGTTGCACATATAGACAAGAAACATTAAACCGTTGGCATCTGAAAATAATAATATTGTATACAAAATTTTTAACAATTTAAAACATCAAGTTTATGGGAGCAGTGATAAAAATAGAGAAGCAGTACTTATTACAAATCGATACGTACCGTTCCAGTAATGGGGCCTATTATATCGGAATACCATTGTTGGTGTCAACCTATGGACAACCTTTGGGCACGGCACCCATATGTGTCATTAATCAGGGCATATGTAAATGCCCTTACATGGATTTGGAAAGCCTTATGATAACTACCGGAAATACCATAAAGTTATCGGCCCGGACACTTGTTCTGTTGTCATTTCCCATGGGCGACGATCCAGACTTTTTATATGAAAGTTACAAGCACTTTAGCCCATATGACATCAAAAGGATGTTGATGACCGCCCTGAAGACCATAGGCATCCCGGCAACCAATGTGGAACTATTAAACTAAAAAAATTTAATCTAATAACCTACTATTCCTGTAGGATAAATATAATTAATTAAAACCAATATAATTGTTATGAAATTTCACACCATTTTAGTGATAGGCCTTTTATGGTCAAGTATATACAGGCTTTCGGCCCAACATTCCATAGAAGGAAAGCTGACGGATGCCGCTACAGGCCAGCCCTTATCCGGGGCAACGGTACAGATAAAAGGCGCAAACACCGGAACTTCTACGGACATCGACGGTAATTTTTACCTGGAGCTTAATGAGGGTTTTCCCGTTCAACTAAATTTTTCGTATCTGGGTTATCATGAAAAAAGCCTGACAGTTAAGGACAGTCATTTCTTGCAGGTCCGTTTGTATTCCTCCTCTGATTCCCTATCAGAAATCGTGGTTACCGCCAGAAGGCGGACGGAGTCAGCTCTCGACGTCCCCATCCCTATTTCAATCATTGGGGCATCACAAGTAGAAGAAGCAGGGGCCTTTAATGTCAACAGAGTAAAGGAATTGGTCCCTTCCGTGCAACTGTATTCTTCCAACCCTCGAAATACAACACTTAATATCAGGGGCCTGGGCTCCACCTTTGGACTGACCAATGATGGAATTGATCCCGGAGTCGGGTTCTATGTGGATGGGGTCTATTATGCCAGACCTGCGGCCACAACACTGGATTTTATCGATATAGAACAAATTGAGGTGCTGAGGGGCCCCCAGGGAACACTCTTTGGAAAAAACACTACCGCAGGGGCCTTTAACATAACTACCAGTAAACCTGGCTTTACCCCTGAGGCCGGTTTTGAGACGAGTTTTGGAAATTATGGTTTTATCCAGGCAAAGAGTTTTGTCACCGGCCCCCTTGTTTCCGATAAACTGGCGGGAAGATTCTCTTTTTCCGGGACACAAAGGGATGGGACCATTTATAATATAGCCCGGGATGAACATGTAAACGACCTTAACAACATAGGGTTTAGGGGGCAATTGTTATATACCCCCAACGAACAGATTAAAATTTTACTTTCCGGGGATGCCTCCAGTCAAAAGCCAAATGGATATGCACAGGTCTTTGCCGGGGTGGTAACCACACAAAAACCTGATTTTCGGCAGTTCGAGCAAATCATTGCAGACCTTAATTATGAACTCCCGAGCCGCAATCCTTTTGACAGGCTTATTGACCACGATACCCCTTGGCGCTCCAAAAACCAATTGGGCGGGCTTTCATTGAACGCCGATTTTAAACTTTGGAACGGAACATTAACATCGACCACCGCATGGCGCTATTGGAACTGGGGGCCCTCCAACGACCGGGATTTTACGGGACTGCCCGTTTTAAACCTGTCCCAGGCACCTTCCCGTCATGACCAATGGTCGCAAGAATTACGGTATGCGGGAGATTTCTCCGATAAATTAAGCGGGGTGATCGGGGTGTTCATCTTGGGGCAGCATCTAAAATCGGATCCAGAGCATACCCAGGAATCCGGGGCTGCACAGTGGCGCTTTGTGGAGAACACCGAAGACCCGGCATGGCAAACCCCGGGCTTACTGGACGGTTATGGGATAAAAACCAAAAATAAATTAAAGAGTTTTAGTGGGGCGGTTTTTGCAAATGTCGATTGGGAGATCAATGAAAAATGGCATCTTCAGCCGGGTATCCGTTTTAATTATGATACCAAGAAAGTAGATTACAACAGGGAAACCTACGGCGGGCTGGATACAGATGATCCGGAACTGCTCGCACTAAAGGCCCGGGTATATTCACCGCAAGCTTTTACTGCCGATGTTGAAAACACCAACATATCCGGTCAGTTGACCTTACGGTACCGGCCCATACCGGCATTGAATGCCTATGCCACTTTTTCCACAAACTACAAACCCATCGGGGTAAACCTTGGCGGACTGCCGACCCAGGACGGAGAACCGCTATTGGAGCTGGCCGAAGTAAAACCGGAGTACGTAAGGCATTTTGAGATAGGTTTAAAATCCAAGCCGATCAGCAACGCCACTTTGAACCTTTCTTTTTACAGGACTACTATCGAGGACTTTCAAACGGTAGTACAAACCCCCGAGCTTGGCGTAAACAGGGGATACCTTTCCAATGCCGAAGAGGTACGGGTATGGGGCGGTGAACTGGACGGGACCCTAAGGATAAACAATCACATCACCTTCTATGGCTCTTTAGCTTATACCGATGCAGAATACGAATCTTTCACCAATGCTCCGGTACCGCTGGAAGAAGTAGGGGGCGAACAGGCCTTTAAGGATATTTCCGGGGGGCGGTTGCCCGGCGTCTCCAAATGGACAGGCTCCATAGGCGGCGAACTTACATCAAGTCCTTTGGATTTATGGGGACAATCGGGAACGCTGTTTCTGGGAGCGGACAGTTATTTCAGAACGGAATTTTCCTCCAGCCCTTCCCCCTCTGAATATTTAAACGTGCCCGGATACGGAATCTTCAACGCACGGGCAGGCTTTAGGGCCTACAAGGGGCTTTCCGTATATATATGGGGAAGGAACCTGCTTGATAAAAATTATTTTGAACAATTATTGCCGGCCGGGGGAAGTGCCGGACATTATGCGGCCGTACTGGGAGACCCGGGAACTTATGGAGTGACCTTAAAATACGATTTCTTTTAAAAAAAACAAAACCACAACAGCCTAGGGGCATCATTTGCCTTGGCATACACCAAACCTATTTTTAATACGAATGACGACTAAAAATTTCAAGACCATCCCGACCATAGTCATACTATTTACCATACTAATGACCTATGGTCAAAAACCATACCATTTGAAAGGAAAGATAACCACCCAACAGGGAGTGCCCGTTCCCGGCGCCAATATATTGATTAAGGGGAATGGGCAGGGAACGGTTACGGACTTTGACGGCAACTATACAATACTGGTTATCGGGGACGAGGTTTTGTCCATTACCAGTATCGGACTCCAATCCGTGGAGAAAAAGGTTGCAGGAAAAAAGATTATCAATATCATTCTGCCGGAAGTTACCGAAGAACTTAACGAGGTAGTTGTGGTAGGCTATGCCACCCAAAAAAAAGAAGATCTTACCGGAGCTGTTTCCTCGGTAGCCGATGACCTACTGAAAGACAGGCCGCTATCTTCTGTAGATCAACTCCTTCAGGGAGGGGTTGCAGGGGTTCAGGTAACCCAGACATCCGGACAGCCCGGAGGGGGCATAAGTGTCCGTATCCGTGGAGGCGGTTCCATTCAGGGGGGAAATGAACCCCTGTATGTAATCGACGGCTTCCCCGTATATAACAACGATATATCCCTCGGGGTCGTATCGGGAAACCCCGCCAACCCACTTTCGTCCCTGAACCCTTCCGATATAGCGAGCATCGATATTTTAAAAGATGCCTCTGCTACTGCCATCTATGGTTCCAGGGGAGCCAATGGCGTAGTCATCATAACCACTAAACAAGGGAAAGAAGGAAAACCTAAGATATCCTATGAAACCAGTTATGGGATACAGGAACTCCGCAAAAAAATAGGGGTCATGAATGCCAGTGAATTTGCGGCACTCAGAAACGAGGCGTTACTTGATAGAAATCCCGGTGGAGGTCCCTACCAGTATCTGGGCCCGGAAGAAATAGCCGGGTTGGGAGCGGGTACGGACTGGCAGGATGCAGCTTTTCATGCAGCGCCCATCCTTATGCATCAGCTTGATATTTCCGGGGCAGGGGAACGAACCAAATATTTAATTTCCGGAAATTATTTTGATCAGGAAGGAATTATAAAAAATACAGGGTTCGATCGAATAAGTACACGAATAAACCTGGATACCAAAATTAATGATGACTTCCACATAGGGCTTCATTTAACGGGTAGTAAAACAAACAACAGATTGGCTCCGGGAGGACTTGTTTCAGCATTGTTGACGATGCCCCCCACGGCTACGATTTACGATCAAAATGGAGATTTTACCCTGAGAAATCCTTTTGAAAATGTGATAACCAATCCCATCGCATCTCTTGAACTACAGACCAATAAGAGTAAAAATTTCAGGGTCCTGGGAACCGTATACGGAGAATATACCCTTTGGGACCGCTTAAAATTGAAAGTATCCTTGGGAACGGACATCAACAACTTAAAGGAAGAATCTTATCTGCCGACAAGCCTGTATGAAGGAAGTTTGGTTGGAGGGGAAGCCCATATAGCATCCCTTGAAACCAATTCATGGCTCAATGAAAATACCCTCACATACAACCATCGGTTCGGGAAACATTCCCTGGAAGGCTTACTGGGTTTTACCCAACAAGAATATACCAGTGCGGGTTTTAGTGCCGGGTCCCAGAATTTTGTAACGGATGCGTTGACTTTTAACAACCTTGGTAGCGGGTCGGTTGCCTTATTACCGGGATCTAATACCTATTCATGGAACTTGTTGTCCTATTTGGGCAGGATCAATTATAATTATGATCAACGTTATTTTATTACCACTTCTTTTCGTGCAGATGGTTCCTCTAAATTCGGAAAGAACAACAAATGGGGCTATTTCCCTTCCATAGCCCTCGCCTGGAGAATAAGTAACGAACGCTTTTTTGAGCCCCTAAGCAGGACTATCAACAACTTAAAGCTGCGCTTGAGTTATGGTATGACAGGAAATCAGGAAATAGGAGTTTATCAGTCTTTGTCTACGCTCAGTGCCGTACGGGTACTGTTGGGGAGTGATTTTGTTACCGGATTTACACCGGATCGAATTGCTAACAGTGACCTTGGATGGGAAACCACCAAACAGGCCGATATCGGATTTGACCTGGGATTGTTAAAAAACAGAATCTCCCTGACCCTTGATGCTTATTACAAAAAGACAGAAGACCTGCTCCTCAATGTAGAAATCCCATGGACTAGCGGTTATGGCTCGTCGCTCCAAAATTATGGTGCCGTGGAGAATAAAGGGTTGGAAGTGGCCCTTAACACAATCAATTTTCAGGGGGATTTTAACTGGAGTTCCGGATTCAATATTTCCTTTAACAGGAACAAGGTGCTTACTATTGGAGATGGAGATACCGATTATATATTAGGGGGAAATTTTAACGGAGACTTTATTATTAAGGAGGGGGAACCCCTGGGATCATTTTACGGAGCTGTTTCCAATGGAATATTACAGCCCGGACAAGAAGCAGCACTAGGGGCCCTCACAGGGAGAAGTAATCCTAAGCCCGGAGACCGGATATATAAGGATATTGACGGAGATGGTACTTTTTCTACCGCTGCCGACCGCGAAATTATAGGAAATGCCCAGCCCGACTATATATTCGGATTTACCAATACCTGGAGCTATAATAACATCGATCTGAATATTTTATTGCAGGGGTCGGTCGGAAATGAGATTATCAATGGTAACCGACAAACATTGGAACTTTTGACAGGACAGCAAAATGCATCGTCTGAGGCCGTAAATCGCTGGGCTCAAGATAATACCGGTTCGAATATCCCAAGGGCGTCGGCAGATCCTTCCAATATTTTCCTTGACCGGTTTGTTGAGGACGGGTCCTATCTGCGCGTAAAAAGCATTGTTTTGGGCTATACGGTTCCCGGTACCGTAACCTCAAAATTCTTCGTAAACAATTTAAGGTTTTATGTAACCGCGCAAAATTTATTGACCTGGACAAAATATACCGGTTTTGATCCCGAGGTGACCTCTGCGGGCAACACCATTACCAAAGGATACGATGCCGGGATATATCCTGTATCACGAAGTATTTCAGCCGGTCTCAAAGTAACATTCTAAATAAAAACATTGAAAAAATGAAAAAGATTATCATAATTATCATATTGGTTTTATCTTTTCAAGGGTGCACCGATTTGGAGGAGTCACCCGAATCCAATTTGACGGTTAACCAGTTTTACAAGACCACTGAAGATGCCGTGTCTGCCGTAAATGCCATCTATCATAGGATGTTTACCGAATGGTTGGTGCTCTATAACCGTCAATTGATGATGCTTGAAATGGCTACGGATGATGTAAGTGCCGGCCCCAGGACAAGGAGCTCGCAAGTCATCGATCTGTCAAAAATTAATTATGTCCCCAACAATACCGGTCTGAATTGGACCTGGCAATATAGTTACGATGCCATAAACCGTGCCAATATTGCCATAGACCGTATTTCGGTATTGGATCCAGGGGTTATTGATTCAAAACTCCAAGACAGGTTGCTCAACGAAGCCAAATTCTTAAGGGCATGGAATTATTTCAACCTGGTCAGGTGGTTTGGAAGCGTTCCGCTTATTGTTCATGAGACCTCTTCGTTGTCTCCGGGGGAATTGCATATCTCCAACACACCTGAAGAACAGATATATGAACTGATCATAAAAGATTTGAAAGCTGCCGAACTCCTCCCGGCACCGGGCTCTTATCCAGATGTAGATGCCGGGCGGGCTACAGCGGGAGCAGCTAAGGCCTTATTGGCTAAAGTCTATTTAAGGCAAGGGGAATGGCAAAAATCCGCCTCAAAGGCAAAAGAACTTATGGATTCAGGATGGTACGGGTTGTTCGAGGATTTTTCCGATGTTTTCAGTCCGGAGTCAAAAAATGGAAAAGAGCATATTTTTTTCCATTCAATTTAATGGTGACGCATCACTCAATAATGGACTGTCCTGGTTTTCGCTTCCGTTTGAGTTCAACGGTGAATATGTAGACGCCCCGAACCCTCAAAGTAATCTGTATGCAAGTTATGAAGCAGGCGATACCAGAAGGGATATAACCATGGCAAAGGAATTGACCGATCCTACTACCGGAGAAATGGTAGCATTGGCTAATCTGAGTTATATAAAATACTTCGACCCCGAGGCGGCTTATTCCCCACAATTGTCCCGTGTGAATATCCCTCTTTTGCGCTATGCCGACATTCTGTTGATATATGCAGAGGCTTTGAATGAATTACAAGGCCCCTCTGACAAAGCCTATAAAGCCGTTGACAGAATAAGAAAGCGGGCCCATGTAATGCCTTTAAGTGAAATGGCACCAGGGCTGAACAAGGCATCTTTTAGGGATAAGATTTATGGGGAACGGAGAAAGGAACTGGCACTGGAATATCACCGGTGGTTCGATCTCACACGTCGGGGAGCCGATTATTATGTAAAGATGCTTCATAATGCCGGGAAAACAAATGCTGCTCCTAGGCATGTAAAATTCCCCATTCCACAGCGGGAATTACTATTGAATCCCAATTTAAAGCAAAACCCTGAGTGGGAAGGTTATTAACTAAAAAACACACTTAAATGAAAACAAATTTTATGGTATTAAAACTCCTTTTAACCGGAATACTACTCAGTAATATTTCGTGTGAAGCGCCAAAAAAAGAAAAAGGAACTGCGGCCGTTCATGACACTGAAAAACCGAACATTGTCCTGATCTTAACGGATGATTTGGGCTATTCGGATATTGGGGCCTACGGGTCACAGGTTCAAACCCCAAACCTCAATGCATTGGCCTCAAGCGGGGTTTCTTTTCGTGAATTTTATAATGTTGGGATCTGTGCACCAACCCGGGCCTCTTTGCTATCGGGACAGTACCAACATGATGCCGGGGTAGGCTTTTTCTCCGTAAATCTTGGAATCCCTGCCTATCAGGGATATTTAAATACGGAATCTCTGACTATCGCGGAAGTATTGAATCAGAACGGATATCGTACCTATTTATCAGGAAAATGGCATTTAGGTAACGAACATGACCAATTGCCAAATCAACGGGGGTTCGATGCGTTTTTTGGGTTCCCGGGCGGGGCAAGTAGTTATTTTTCCCAAAAGCCCTTCACTGGTGAACCCTTGGAACTTTATCATAATAACACCCCTTTTCAGGTAAAAGATTCAACGTTTTACCTCACGGACGCTATTACAACCGAGGCCATAAAAATGGTTTCCAATACCAATAGACAAGAACCCTTTTTCTTATATCTGGCCTTTAATGCACCACACTGGCCATTACAGGCACCTCCAGCTGATATCGAAAAATATAAAGGCAAATTTGACAAGGGGTGGGACCAGATACGTAAAGAGCGAAGAAAAAGGCTTATAGAAAAAGGACTGGTGAGTAGTTCCGAACCGATATCGGAGCGCCCCAGTACTATTCCTGCCTGGGATGAGCTTTCCGGTGATGAACAAAAACACTGGGCAAAGTACATGGAAGTTCATGCAGCTATGATCGATAGGGTTGATCAAAATATAGGGCGGCTCATTGCACGTTTAAAAGAAAACGGACAATTTGAAAATACCGTTTTCTTCTTTTTATCTGATAATGGGGCTGCCGGAGAGGATGTTAACCGTAGTTTTGGAAATATTCGCCCCACTGACAAAAAGGGAGAAGTAGGGACTGTGGATTCATATAGGTCCATTACACACCGATGGGCATATGCTGCCAATACCCCCTTTACGTATTGGAAAACGTTTCCATATGAAGGGGGGATCAGCTCACCATTTATAGCATCGTTTCCCAAGAGGTTTAAAGAAAATACCATTGTTACCGGGCGCGGGCATTTGATAGATATATTCCCGACCATATTGGAACTTTCCAATATTTCTTATCCCGATTCATATAAAGGAAACGAGGTTCTACCATTGGCAGGAAATTCGTTGTTGCCCCAATTAACGGGAGTGTCAGATGTCAAAAACGATACGTTATTTTTTGAATGGTCAGGAAACAAAGCTATTAGGGCCAATGAATGGAAACTTTTGACCTTGGCAGGAGATAAAAAATGGAAATTGTTCAATATGGAAAAGGACAGAGAAGAAACATCCGATGTTTCCAATCTACACCCGGAATTGGTGCAAAAATTAAATGACCGTTACAAGGCCTGGGCATCATCCCATCATGTAGTCGACACGGATTCTCTATTACGTTCTTCTCCCAATGGTAAGGGAATGTCCCGTTTTAGGGAAGGAATATTAAAAACAATTGATCAATAAAAACAAAGAACATACATAAATCGGTTAGGATTATATAAGTTACGTGGTGGTTCTTGTATTGATTTAGAAGTTAGGCTTCCCTAACCGATTTTATCATAAAATGGGCTATGAAAATAAAAGATTTCATAAAAAGAGAAAAGAAAAATTGGCTCGAATTCATGGAAGGGGATTACCGTCTTTTTTCAAGGTTTATATGGTGGTTCAGAAATAAAATAAAGGAGTTGGCAAATCGCAATACCACAAAAGACTAGTATACTAGTATATTCGGGCCCAAGCATAACGAGTGTTTAAATCACACTCCCTGGCCCTCATTTATGGAGACACAAACTAACAGCATAATCGCTCAACTTAAGATCCAATTTTTATTGCAAGTCCAGGGTGAGCGTACAACAGTATTTGCTCAATGGTTCGGTTTTCGCTCCCAGCTTTGGAAACAAAAAAGGAACAGGTCTTATTATAGAGACCTGTTCCTTGAATTCCGGGGATGGTTGTTTCAACGATCTACGGTTCCCATTAGCATTTATTATTTAAAAGAGGCTTTTAATCCTTTTAACCACATTTTCAGCTTCCCTCTTTACCTCCGAGGCCAGTAGGGAATCCCCGTCCTTTTCACTAAAAAGCAGGATACTGTGACATTGTCCCGCTACATCGTTTACTACCATGTATATTTCCCGGATAACCTCCATTTTGGTAGGTCCCTTATAGCTGTCAATACTAATTTCACAGTGTTTTATCGATCCTGAATCAAAGACTATGTGCCTTTCCAATTTTGATTTGGCAAATTCAATATAAAGAATCTTTTTTTGTAGGGTATCCATAACAAAATGATGCCTGTTAAAAGAATGGTGTTCACTTGGACCCAAATGATAGGAATCGCTTAACTCCCTTATTTTTCGTTGAATGGTTTTTTTTTCGATTGTTGCCCTGGCAATAAAATAGATGATAGGCCCGGCAATCATTAATGCCAATAATAAACCGATCAGTGTTGTGCCTGAATTCATGATATATATGTTTTTTATGAATAATTAATTTTTAATATAATGCGGAGTAAAAATCAGCTTATGTATGATTGTGAAAAGGAAAGAGCAGGGCGGTTAACTGTTCCCTGGTTTGTTGCCTCCCCGTATTAAATATAAATAGCTTGTTGTTATGGTATATCCATTGCAGGGGCCATTTTATAAATAAAATTCCATGGCCGAAACCATTTCCGGGGGATGACGGCACCTTCTGCAGCGAAAGCTGGAATTCTTTTGGAACCGCGCCCGTAATTCGAGGATATGCAATGGCCCTTATTTTCGCTTTTCCGGAAGGCACCTTATAATTCGAGATGGGATGCTCAGTGCTGCCGATGGTCCCTAACGTCCATAAAAAAAGGATGCCCGTAATAAGCGTATCATACATTTTATCGGTCTGTGTACCCATGTTATGAAAGAATGATCTTATGAAGCTGCTCTTTAACGGGTCACGAAAAGGTATACTATCCCCGATGCATAGCCGAGCAATGCCAGCCAGCTGATTCTTTTTGCATACCATATAAAATCAACCTTCAGGATTCCCATAATGGCCACACCCGCTGCCGAGCCGATAATCAAAGCACTGCCCCCGGTACCGGCACAATAAGAGAGCAACTCCCAAAACAAATGGTCTTGAGGGTACTGGTGCAAAGGGTACATTCCAATGGCACCGGCAACGAGCGGAACATTGTCAACAATGGAGGAAAGCAGTCCGATTAAGGTATTTAGCACATACAAGTTGTCCAAATGGTTTTGCATGTACAGTGCAAGGTCCGCCAAAATGCCCACCGTTTGCAATCCCGCGACCGCCAACAAGATGCCCAAGAAGAACAATACGCTTGGGGTATCTATTTTTTTTATGATCCCGGAAATAATAAGGTGCCGCTTTGCTTCCGCTTCTTTTTTACGATGCAGGTACTCGGTAAGGGTCCACAAAAGGGAAAGTAGCAAAAGGATGCACATAAAGGGTGGTAAATGCGTAATACTTTTAATTACCGGAACCATCAAAAGCCCTCCTATTCCACACCAGAATACCAGGAGACGTTCTTTGGATGTTACGCTTTTTTGGCTGATTCCAGTACCATCCCCATAAGCAAGCGCTATCGTTCCCCTCATTGTTAAAGAAACAACCACTAAAGGTGTCAGAACACATAAAATGCTTGGAACAAATACCGTGGTAATTATGTTACCGGCGGTAACCCTGCCGCTGATCCATAACATGATCGTGGTTACATCCCCAATGGGGGACCAAGCCCCGCCAGCATTTGCAGCAATGACGATCATACCGCCAAAGAACCAGATGTCCTTTTTATCGCGGAGCAGTTTTTTTAATAAGGTGGCCATCACAATGGCAGTTGTCAAATTATCCAAAACAGCCGATAGAAAGAAGGTGATGCCACAAAAAAACCATAAGAGCTTGGTCTTGCTAGTTGTAGAAACCCTATCGGTAATTATGGCAAAGCCACCGTGCGCGTCAATGAGTTCCACGATGGTCATGGCCCCCAAGAGAAAGAAGAGAATTTCGGAAATTTCCCCGAGATGCTCTAATAAGTCTGAATGGATAAATTTTGTTTGCCCGTCTGTACCCAGTTCGGGAAAAAACGCGTTAGCAGCCACTAGGATCACCGTCCAGCATAAAGTACCGGTAAGAAGTGCCGTCGCCGCCTTGTCTATTTTAATGATATGTTCAAGGGCAATGGCCAGGTACCCAAGTATAAATATGATAATTAAAATGCTGTACATTTTATTCTTTTTGAGTTTAAAATCAATTAACTAATATCCATTGTATATCGATATAACAGCAGTAAGCTTTATATGTTCAAATGGAGTATCCCTTATGTTAATACAAGGGGTCGAAAAGTTTTAAAAGATTTCTTTACCAAAAAGAATGGAATGGGAACAACTGGATGATATTCTTTTGTAATGCAATGTAATTGGCATGTATCATCTGCCCTTTACTTAAAAAGGCGGAATCCCTATATATCGAAACAGGCATGGATACGAAGTTGAACGGTGCCTTTTCAACAGTAGGGGTCTCGTTTGTTTTCGGTGTATGTGAAAAAAGAAAGGATATGGAAAGAAACTCATTGGTCGCATATCCGGCATTTTGGGCATTAGCGGATTCAAAAGCCCGTTGTTGTTTTGAGGGAACGTCCCCTAAAAAATCATGGGTGCCTGCTCCCGGTGCCTGTGCATAAACTGCAGCTATAAGAAGGATAAGAAAGCTAAGATATCCCTGTGTTTTTTTCATGTGGCAAATGTAATGATTTTAAAAATCCAAGTATCAAATTGATGGTCAAAATATTAGGGCGTTGGGGCAATCCCCTTTGATCCTGCCGGAGGAAAAGTCATTCCATCACATGCGCTGTAAAATTATCAAATGTCCTTGTGTTGATCAAACGGTTCCACTTTTCGGTTTCGCCAAATTCAGGGGGACAATTTGGGGAAATTTCCCGGTCATAGGTCATGAGCCTTTCAAAAGGTGACCTTGCATTGTATTTATACAAATTGATGCCCAAGTAAAACGTCTGTTCTTTCTTACTTTTGGGATCCGTTTTTTTAAGGTGTTCTATCTCTGCCGAAAGTACCATATTAAGGTCAATTCTTTTGATTATTTTTTTTTCATTCACATAGGTGCAGTAAAACAAGAGGTTTTTTGATTCATCCATGGCCATGCAGGTACGGTCGATAAATTCATAAAAGCTTATGTTGTCTTTATTTTTATGGGCCATCTCCCTGATGGGCGACAATAATTTATGCCTTGATCTTAGCATGCTTATGGCCAGGAGAGACAAGAGCAAAATACACAGGCTGACAAATACTAGTGCCAGTATCAATAATGAGGTATCCATGTTAACGATATATTGGTAAAATGAATCTTTGGAATTTATATATGAAGTAAGGGGAATAAAAATTACAAAAATGCTTTACCAATAAAAATGAAAGGGGAATAAGGAAAATTTAAGGATAGAATGAACGAGTCCCTGTATATCAAAAAAGTATGCCGTATTGTACCTGAATAAAGGGCTCTTTTTCCTGTGAAGTTTAAAGAAGTTCCGGATGGCCTTACTTTTTTTGCTGTTCTCGCGTAACGGGAATTCTTTTACATATGGCCCCGCTGGCAAAATCCCGACCGGATTCGGATGGTCGTGAAAACACATTTTTTCTTTAAGGGGGGTAAAGCCGCCATCAAACGTTTCGGATGAATTATGGGACAACGATCCATATACTATCAATAATAGTATTATTATTTTCCCGAAGGGTATGTACGGTATCCGCTCCACGGAACAAAAGTACTATAATTTGGCCATTCGGCAAGAAAAGGCAGTGCCTTCCCCGTTCATTTTGGCTTTTTTGATCAAATTGGTCGCAACCCCAAAACTTTGTATCAGCGGATTTTATAGTTTTGATAGTACATTTGAACGTTCTGAATGGTATATTTGAGGTATTGACCATTCATGTATCAATAGTTTAAAATGGAGAACGGCCCGTGACCGGGTCCCGTCCATTCAAGGTTTAATTTTTATAAAAAAGGGGTAAAAGATATGAACATTACTATAGAGAATATACTGCTGATAGGTTCTTTATTATTGTTTATTAGCATATTGGTCGGTAAAACATCCTATCGTTTCGGGGTGCCGACATTGGTCTTGTTTTTATCGGTAGGTATGATTGCCGGAACAGATGGTATTGGAGGCATTGAGTTTGAAAACCACCAGATAGCGCAATTCACCGGCATAGTGGCCTTGAATTTTATCCTTTTTTCCGGGGGATTGGATACCAACTGGAAGTCCATTAAACCTATCTTGGGTCAGGGTATTGTGCTTTCCACCGTTGGGGTCCTTTTAACCTGTGTCATTACCGGCGTACTGGTATGGTGGATTACCGATTTCAGTCTCTATGAGGGCCTGCTGTTTGGGGCCATTGTTTCTTCTACCGATGCTGCAGCCGTATTTTCCATACTGCGTTCGAAAAACCTGGCCTTAAAGAGCAACCTAAGGCCGACCCTGGAACTGGAGAGCGGTAGTAATGACCCTATGGCTTATTTTTTAACGGTCGCCATGTTGGGGTTGGTCATGAATCCTTCTGAAAGCCTATGGAGCATTGTGCCGGTATTTCTACAGCAAATCGTATTGGGAGCCCTGCTCGGCTACGGATTTGGATATGTAAGCCGTATCATAATCAATAAAATCACCCTTGGTTTTGAAGGATTATACCCCGTTTTGGTAATTGCACTGATGTTCATCATCTTTTCTGCAACCGATTTTGTTGGCGGGAATGGATTTTTGGCGGTCTATTTATCCGGGGTGTATCTAGGGAATAAGGGATTGATCCATAAAAAAACCATTATTGGTATGTTTGACGGCCTCGCATGGCTTATGCAAATCGTATTGTTCCTTACTTTGGGGCTATTGGTAACCCCCTCTCAAATGGTCCCTATTATCGGAGTGGGTATTGTAATTGCTTTTTTTCTAATATTTATTGCCCGTCCAATAAGTGTTTTTATAAGCTTGGCTTTTTTTAAAATGAAAATGCGCAGACGTGTCTATATATCCTGGGTAGGGCTCCGGGGTGCCGTGCCCATAGTCTTTGCAACCTATCCGTTGCTGGCGGGTATCGAAAAGGCAAGTCTGATTTTTAATATTGTTTTTTTCGTTTCCCTTATCTCTGTTTTGTTACAGGGCACTACCCTTTCCGTAGTTGCCAAATGGCTGCATGTTTCCATGCCCCAGCCCGAAACACAGACATCCCAGGTGGAGGCCTTAATGGCCGAAAAGTCCAAATCCATTATGAGGGAAGTTCCCATAAGAACGGGGAACCCGTTCATTGGCAAGCCCATCGTTGAAATTGGTTTCCCAAAGGCAGCAATCATCGCCATGATCATGCGGGGCGAGAAGTTCCTGACCCCGGACGGAAGTACCGTTATTAAGGAAGGTGATATATTGGTCATCTTAGCGGAGAATGAAGCATGTTTGCAGTCCGTGGCCACTAAATTTGGCTCCTCAATTCAGGTAGAGGTATAGGCGTGCTCAAATAGGGGAAGCTACCTTCAGCGTGTGTATGACTTAAAGAAATCGTAAAACTCCCCTTTTCTAATGGAAAAATTTGGAACATGGAATCCAAGAGCAGCCCAAAACCTGTTTCATGGTTAGTTTTCTCCGCAAATATACCAGCTCAATATTTTCCCTATAGTTTCTAAAAGCTTTGTTTTTGAGAACATTATGATATTGCTTCTTGCTTCTCTCTTTTTGAGCAACCTCCCTAAAATAAATTTTTATCATTGATTATCGAATACTTATGAGCGTTTTAAACGATTGAATATTTATTTTTTTAAGATCCCGATAATAAATTCGCTCCTTCGATTCTGTTGGTGTTCCCTCTCGGTACACTTGACCCCGTTTGTACATTTGTTGACGGGCCTCGACTCCCCATATCCCATGGCCGAAAGCCGTTCTTCGTTAATCCCCTTATCGAGCAGGTACTGTTTGGTCGACCGCGCACGCTTTTCTGATAACAACTGATTATAGGCATCATTTCCCCTGCTGTCCGTATGTGATTTAATGGCGATGGAAAGCGTTGGGTATTGCTCCATGACCGTCAGTACTTTCTGTAGTTCCACTTCGGCATCAGGCCGGATATCCCACTTGTCAAAATCGAAATATATTTCTTTGATCCCCAGCATCCTTCCAAGGTCGCTTCCCTCGGTCAGGGCATATAGGTCCCGTTCCAGCCTAAAATTGATCTCCTGTGTTTTTTTATTCCTTAGCGAATAGGCCTCGTCTGTACCATAGCCCTCTTTGGAGGCACGTACCGCATAGCTTGCATAGCGGTCCGTGGTTATGGAATAGGTGCCGTTCATGTCCGTTACAACGGAGATGAACGGAGTGCCGTCCTGATAAAACAGGCCTATCTTGCTATTGGCTATGGGCTCCCCAGTGTTTTTATCGATCACGGTTCCGTGAATCTGCGCTTGGATGAGTTCCCGGATATCTTTGGTCTCCGTAAAACCGTAGATATCGTCATAGCCCAATCCTCCAGCTCTGTTGGAACTGATATACCCTTTGTGTGTTTGTGTATTTATAGAAAAGGCCACATCGTCCATGGCCGAGTTCACAGCTCTCCCCACGTTTAAAAGACTGCCCTGTGACTCTGTTCCATTTTTTGATAATTGGACATAGAACACATCATAGCCCCCCAGTCCGAAATGCCCGTCTGAAGAGAAATACAGTTCGTTTCTATCGCTAACAAAGGGAAAAGACTCCCTCCCGTAGGTATTGATCGTCTTACCCATATTTTCTACCCGTCCCAAACTACCGTCCGCTTTAATAGCAGCATAAAAAATATCGGTAGCACCGATAGCCTCCGGACGATTCGATACAAAATACAATTTGTCCTCCGCAGGGCTTAAAACCGGATGAGCCGTAGAATAGGTGTCACCATTAATGGAAAGGTCTTCTACATTTGTCCATTTTCCGTCGATAAGGGTAGCCCGGTATATCTTTAAACGTTGAAACTCTTTCTTCTGTCTTTTCATCTCAGGAGTGGTATTGTTCCGGGTAAAATAAAGGGTTTTCCCGTCACGGGTCACACAGGCTGAAGATTCATGGAAACGAGTGTTAATATCCCCTTTTATTTTAAAGCTTGGACCATAGGAGCCACCCGAATCCACTGAAACTTCATAAAGGTCTAAGAACGTCAAGCCGTCCCATGCGCTTTTTCGTTTTGCCAGCGTTCCCGTATCACGTGTAGACGCATAGATGAGTTTTCCGTTTTGCGCATATCCCCCAAAATCGATGCCGTCCGTATTAACGGGTAAATTCTTAATGGTATACCTGCCTGAATTGTCAGCTATCCGTTTTAAGTAGTCCTCCGCTTTAAGCATACGCTCTTTATCTGTCCCCGAAATATCTACGTATGCGTTGTACATCTCCTGAGCCAACCTATCAGCCCCCGTAGCTTTCAGACTTTGGGAATAACGCCTGTAATATACAGGAGCAATCGAGGTATCCATTGCAAACAACTCCTTGTACCATTTGGCTGCTTCTTTATACCTGGCATTAAAATAATAGGTGTTCCCAAGCTTTTCAAATAACTCAACGGATCGATATCCCTTATCGGCTACCTTTTCATAGATTTCAGAAGCCTTGATAAAACCCAATTGTTCATATTCCTTTTGGGCTTTTTTTAGTTTCTGTTCCTGGCTATATCCGGACGACCAAAGCAAACAAAGGATCAAGCATACTGTAATTCTATTTATATATATCATAGCCTTTTGATAAAATTTAAATAATTAAAAGAAACGGGGGTTTATAGCTCTTCGCACACGGGTACCCAGTTCAAATCGAAGAAAAATCTCATGTGAACCCGAATTGTAATTTCCAAGTTCTGTGGTATCGTAATCATATGCATATCCAAGCATTAACTGATCTGTTATTTGAAAACCGGCCAAAAAACTGACTGCGGCATCCAACCTATAGGCTGCCCCAAGTGTAAAACGTTCGTTAAACAAAAAGTTTGCGGAAATATCCAGCGCCAACGGGGCCCCCATAACCGCTTTGGTCAATATGGCCGGCTTAAATTGTATATTTTGACTTAAATCGAATACATAACCTCCTATCAAGTAAAAATGTGCCTTCTCGGTTGCGGTGGACACCTGTACATCGTCATAGTGTTCCGTTTCCAAAAAATTAGGGGTAGAAAGCCCCACATACCATCGGTCCGAATGCAGGTAAACCCCGGCCCCTATGACAGGGGCCATACGGTTTACGTCTGTAAGCAGGGGGTCATTGATATTCTCAGGATCTAATTTGTTGATGTCCACATCAAGTGAACTGAAACCTCCTTTAATACCGAACGATAATTTTGTTGTTGACGAAGTTCTTATCGTATATGAAAAATCTGCTGCTACCATGGTCTCTGTAGAAGGGCCTATCCGGTCACCGGTAAAGGATAATCCCAATCCGACACCTTTAATACCAACAGGGGAATTCATAGAAAAGGCCATGGTCTCAGGGGCGCCCTCCAGGCCGACCCACTGCGCCCTGTACAACCCATTTAAACTCAACATGCCACGGCTTCCAGCATAGGCGGGATTGACAGTTACCGTATTGTACATGTATTGCGTATATTGAGAATCTTGCTGAGAAAAAACGGAAAGATTCGACCCCAAAATCAAAACAACACATATTCTTATTATTAACATATAACGATTTTTTATATCTCTTTTTTCTTCCATGGCTATTGATTCAAGTAAATATATCCGCTCTTGGATTTCATGTTGCTCTGTCCTATCTGGTATTTTAGAACATAGAAATAAGTTCCTGTCGGTAACGATTCTTCTCTTTCAATAGTGGATCTTCCATCTGAATATCCCGAAAAGACATTGGATTGATTGTCGTAATTATTCTTTTTGTAAACCAAAATACCCCAACGATCATAGATTTCCAGCGTATTATTGGGATAACATTCGATACCCTGTATTTTAAAGAAATCATTAACTCCGTCTGCATTAGGGGTTATAGCATTGAAAACTTCCAAAGTACAGCCCTGCTCTATATCAAATACTGTAGGATTGTCACCGCTTCTACTGGTGTGATCCGATATATCCTCTATTTCATCTCCCAAAGGGCCATTCCCTTTTGCTACTGCCTGATTACTAATGCTTCCATTTTGCAAATCCTTTTCCGTAAGCATGTATTCCCCTCGATAGGAAGTACTATTAGTCTCCCCCGGTTCCAAGTCAAATGGCTCTCCCATCATTTGGATGCCTGGCATTTCATCTACAATCTCAATTCCTTTTATAATAACATTCCCCGTATTGGTAACATTAAACATATACGTGAGAGATTCACCAACATCCGGTAATCCATTATTATTAGTATCATTCAAATGAACTGTTTTTATTAAGGCCATTTCAGGCTGTTGCGGGGATATTGTTACGGAACAATCGTCACAAGTCGGATCGGGATCTTCTGTCGATGAAAATACATCTACAACATTGGTAAGGTCTGAATCATAATCCCCAGGTACCGACACAACAACAGTATAAACTACAATGGCTTGGTTTGGAAATTCAGGAATGATTTCATCCAAATCTCCACTACCATTGAAATTAGGAAGAACAATATTCCCCTGAATTACTTCTGCTGACCATGAGTCAATGATTGTCCCTTGGGGTGCAATATCTGTAACATTTACATCCTCGGCAGCATTTGGACCATTGTTGGTAATTGTAATATCATAAATTACGGGCTGCCCTGCTATGAATCCTTCCAAATAATCCTCACGAACGGTCTTTGTGGTAACTATATCAGCCATCAGGTCCGGTTCTAGTGGCGGGGTAACACATTCAGGACAATTAGGATCAGGGTCATCGGTAGGAGATGTAACCGTAACGGTATTGACTAAATCATCTTGGTAATTGATGGGTATATCAACAATAACAGTATACCTAACCGTAGCATTATTTGGTAAGATAGGAAGATTTTGATTTAGATTTCCCTCTCCAAAAGTATCGGAAAGTATAACCTCTCCATCAACCACTTCAGCAGTCCATGAACCAATTGTGGTTCCTTCAGGGGCTATATCTATGATATTTACATTTTTTGCAGCACTTGGACCATTATTATGTACTTCAATTGTATATGCTACCGACCCTCCGGGTTCATAACTCAACTGTCCAATATCAAGCGTCCTTTTTTGCGTTATAACATCAGCATGTTGAACAATCCCCGTGACCGCTGTATCCTCCAGCACCTCGGCAGTTTGATCGCTGCTTACATATACTGTGTTTACCAAATCCAATCCAGCATCAATATCGGATTGACTTACCGTATACTTCCCTATATAAGTCCAGATTTCTCCCGGATCGACTTCTCCATCATCATCGACATCTCCTGAATTGAAATTGACAGTGCCAACACTGCCATCGGGAAGAATATCATTTATTTCAAGATGCGTCAAGGAAACATTTCCAGTATTGGTCACTTCTATGGAATACCCCAATACCTCACCAGCAGTAGTTACTGGATTAGACCCATCACTCTGTGTTTTCGTTACGGTAAAGGAAGGATTCGTGTTAATAATGACCTCATTCGTATCTGACTCTCCTAATGGGATTTCATCTGAAGTCACTTTTGCTATATTTTGTATTATTCCAGATTCCTGAATTGGATTTCCATTACTATCTATATCCTCCTGAAGAACTGAATAAGATGCAGTATATACCCATACTTCCCCGGTTTCAAGGATATTATTATTGTTATTATCCCCACTCTCAGGACCCAAAATTACACCTCCGATTAAAGGATCTGACAACACAACATTGGTTTGGTTTGCATTGCCAGTATTGGTTACTGTAAATGTGTAATTAATCATATCCCCTGCTAACTCAATCGAATTCACATCTGAAGATTTTTTAATATCTATTGAAGAACACACAGGAACTACAACAGAAATATCAAAAGAGGAACTACAGCTTGGATTGATAATAGACTCCGCTGTTATGGTATATATTACTGTCTGCTCCGAATCAGTTAAATTTTGAAGGCTTTGATTTATAATTGAACCCATTCCAGGACTTGCTCCGATTACATTTCCGTTAACTTGTGGTACCCATGAAAAGTTAGCAGCAATAGCATTTCCCCCATTGGAGATATCATTAACATTTTCCTGAAGGTTATAAGAGAAGTCTCCTAAACAATTTAAACCCGTTATGGAATCGTTATATCCATTAGGAACAGGAACT
>NZ_JAZEUN010000038.1:0-22019 GCF_037029175.1 Galbibacter sp. PAP.153
GTTATAATTCTAAAGAAAAGAAAAAAGGAGCAGAAAATTAATTCTAACTCCTTTTATTTTCATAAGGGACTTTTTCAGTGCCCTCCTTGTACAGGGCTCTTTTTTTTATAAAATTTCCTTTACGAAAACGTTTGAAATATATACTTTTGCAAAAAAATTAAAACACTACAAACTAAAATACCATATGGCAATTAAAAATGACACCTACGAAAAAGAACTGGCTTTTCAAGCAGATCGTAGACGAGCAACTATTGAATTTATAAAAATTGTAAGCGACCTTTGGTACGACAATGCCATTGAACTCGTTCTTTTTAGAAATCAGTTGATTGATAAAAGCGTGAGCGAGATTATGAACCTGCATAAGTATGCCGGGGAATTTGTTCAAAAACCCATTTCCATCTTCGATTCGGTAGATCTTGCCCAAGCAATAAAAAACATGAACCTTCCTTCTTCCAAAATAGACATCGGGAAGCTCACCTATGAATACCATTTGGAAGATACCAATCACTCTGATGCGGTTTCTTTTGTGATTAATAAGTTAAAAGATGCCCACAAAACCAAGGAGATAGAACCAAAAGATGTAATTCTGTACGGTTTTGGAAGAATTGGTAGGCTCTTGGCCAGAGAACTTATGGCAAAAACGGGCATAGGCTCCCAACTACGGTTAAGGGCAATTGTTACCCGTGGCGAAATTACCGAAGAAATATTACAAAAAAGAGCTTCGCTACTCGAAAACGACTCCATTCATGGCTTCTTCCCGGGAACCGTAACCATAGATATTGCCAAAAAAGCGCTTGTAATCAACGGCACTACGGTATACTTAATAAACGCTTCAGCACCTGAAAAAATAGATTACACCGTTTACGGAATAAAAAAGGCATTGGTTATAGACAATACTGGTGCCTACAGAGATGATAAATCCCTGGCCAAGCATTTAAAATCCAAAGGTGTAGAAAAGGTCCTGCTTACCGCCCCCGGTAAAAACGTGCCCAATATTGTTTACGGCGTCAACCATGCCGAATACAGCCCTAATAAATACGATATTTTTTCGGCCGCTTCATGTACAACCAATGCCATTACGCCCATTTTAAAAGTTGTTGAAGATGCACTAGGGATTGTAAAAGGACATTTAGAAACCATACATGCTTATACCAACGACCAAAATTTGGTAGACAATATGCACAGCAAATACAGAAGAGGCCGGGCAGCCGCACTTAATATGGTAATAACTGAAACAGGTGCCGGTAAAGCCGTTGCAAAAGCACTGCCCAGTTTGGATGGTAAATTAACATCAAATGCTATTAGGGTACCGGTTCCAAATGGCTCTTTGGTGGTTTTAAACCTGGAAGTGGAAAAGCCTACTTCAAAAAATGCCATCAACTCAACCTTAAAAAAATATGCCCTGGAAGGAGATCTGGTGGAACAGATTAAATATTCTCTTAACAATGAGTTGGTTTCTTCGGATATCATTGGAACTTCCGCTCCAGCGATATACGACAGCAATGCCACCATTGTATCTTCCGACAGAAAAAATATTGTACTTTACATTTGGTACGATAATGAATATGGGTATAGCCACCAAGTAATCAGGTTGGCAAAATATATAGCCAAAGTAAGAAGGTTTACATACTATTAAACCCGAGTTTGATTGTTCCATTCATTGATAAATAAAAAGGGAGCCTTACGTTTTTAACATAGAATAAAAACAAGGCTCCTTTTATATTACGTATTTATTAGCTAATTTTAGTATCTTATTACTATACGTATTAAGTATGAAGCTAATAATACCAACCTTTTTTTCGAAAACCTTTATATCTGTTGGCTTTATATTCTTAATGGGCAATTTTTTATGTGCCCAGGAAAACGACAGTATTTACGATCACGATATAACCAAGCAGGCATGGTTTACCTTCCAGCCGGGATGGCAAATTAGTGAACGGGTTAAATTAAATACCGAAATAGGCTACCGTACCGTAAGCCCAAAAAGCTGGAACCGTTTTAATACCAAAGCCGAACTAAGTTATGCCCTGGACGAGTTTAATTTGAGAAAGTTTGTTTTCGACCAGCGTTTGGTTAGTGGGGTTGGCTATTATTACATTCATAATTTTAATGATATCGACGCTTTCGAGCTACGTATTTACCAAGGCTATAAAATTGGGTTTAACCTAACCAACAGAATAGATTTTTTACATTATTTTAGGTTGGAAGAACGTTTTACCAACCCTTTTAGGGACGATGGCTCGTCTTTTGGTTTAAGGTTGCGCTATAAAATTACGGGGAACATTAACCTTGAAGGGCTTTTCGTTTCTAAAGGGCGTGGTTTTTATATCCCAATAGATGTTGAATTTTTCTTTAATATAAAAAGCTCCAAACAAATTAACGACATTATACGCTTGTCTCCGGGAGTTGGATATGTTGTGGACCCTACCTTTAAAATCCAGTTCAATATATCGTACCATTATACCAAACAGGAATTTGAAGAGCTTGTAAGGACAAACGATATCATTTTTAGGTTAAGGGTATACAAAACCTTTAAATTGAAAAAAGACAAAAAACCCGGAACTTTATAAAATCCTTGAAGATTTTTTTATTATTAAAAACAATATCTTAATATTGTGCTCGTTAGCAGTAAAAACGTAACTTTGCAACCCCAAATTAACATTTTAACGAATGAAGATGACGAGAAAGACACTTTTAACAGCAATCACATTATTTCTATTTTCAATCTTTTCGGTTAGCGCGCAGCAACAATCCGAAGAGGAAGAACTGTCTTTAACAAAGGGAAGTATCAACAACCAGTTTGAATACATTTTCCAAAAGGCCAACAATTATCAAGACTATAAGGTAGTCAAGAAAAATTGGCTTTATCTGTTGAAGAAAAACACCCTCGACTCTGTTGCAAGGCTCGAAAAAGAGTTGGCTGCCTCCAAGCAGTTAACAGGCACCCAGGAAGGCAAAATTGGAAGCCTAAACAAAGAACTGGCATCTACAAACCAACAATTAACCACGGTAACCGAAGAAAAAGATAGCATTTCTTTTTTCGGTGCTTTAATAAATAAGCCTGCGTACAAAGGCATTATGTGGGGGATTGTAGCAATTTTAGCGCTCATTCTCGGGTTGTTTATTTACAAGTTTAAGAATGCCAATGTGGTTACCCAACAGGCAAGAAAAGCACTGGCCGAACTTGAAGACGAGTACGAAGAGCACCGACGAAAAGCCCTGGAAAGGGAACAAAAAGCAAGAAGACAGCTTCAGGACGAAATTAACAAACAAAAATTGGCAAAATCTAAATAAGGTTTTGGATTTTAAGATTTTATTAGACTCCCCTTTCGGGGAGTTTTTTTATCTTAATACTTTCTCAAATAAAAATACATGTCCAAAAGAAAAAAGTTATCTTATGTAGTCTTAACCGTTGTAATAATATTGATAATCTTCAGGCTATTGCTGCCCGGCATAGTTAAACGCTATGTAAACAATACACTTCAGGATATTCCGGGGTATTGGGGGCATGTGGAAGACATCGATATTAATTTATACCGCGGTGCCTATGTAATTCACCAGTTAAAACTGGATAAAATAGAAGGCGAAAGCAATATCCCTTTTCTGGATTTTGAAAAATCGGATATTTCCATTCAATGGAAATCTTTATTCAATGGAAAAATAGTAAGCAAGATTAATTTATATAAGCCCAAGGTAACCTATATTTTCGAGGAGCAGGTCAAAGACTCGGTAGAGCCTACCAATGAAGATTGGAGCGAAGCTTTAACCGACCTGGTCCCGATAGACATTAACAAACTCAATATTGAACAAGGAAAAGTGGGCTTCCTTCAGTTTAACAAAAGTCCGGACGTAGACCTTTACATCGACCAAATATCCCTTACAGCCACAAACTTGCGGAATGTGGTAGACAAAGAGCAAGAACTTCCATCTTCCGTAAAGGCAACGGCGATAAGTATTGGGCAAGGTAAAATTAATTTGGATGGCAAAATGGACCTCGTCCAGCAAATTCCCGATGTGGACTTTGATTTTTCGCTTGAAAAAGCCAATGTTACGGCATTGAATTCCTTTACACTGGCCTATGCCGGGTTCGACTTTGAAAAAGGGAATTTCGACCTTTTTAGTGAAGTTGTAATTAACGACGGATATTTAAAAGGCTATTTTAAGCCAATCTTAACCGACACAAAAATTGTAGATGCCTTTGGCAAAGAAGGCAGCAACATCTTCAAAAAGGCTTGGGAAGGCTTTGTCGGTTTCTTTAAATTCATCTTTAAAAACCAAAAACAGGACACTCTGGCAACTAAAATACCTGTTGAGGGCGACCTAAACGATGTAGGTTCAAACATTTTTACTACTATTGTAGGCATTTTTAAAAATGCTTTTATCAAAGCCTATAAAGGCGAAGTAGACGAATCTATAGAATTTAACGATTTAGAAAAAGAAAAATAGCACTTTCACTCAACACATAACCATGAGAATAGATATTATTACCGTACTCCCCGAATTGCTTAAAAGTCCGTTTGAAGCCTCGATTTTAAAAAGGGCCATAGAAAAAGGGCATGTAGAAATCCATTTTCATAATTTAAGAGACTATGCTACCAACAATTACAAGACAATAGACGATTACCAATTTGGCGGTGGTGCGGGAATGGTCATGATGATAGAGCCGATAGACAAGTGCATTTCAGAACTTAAGGCAGAGAGAACATATAATGATATTATATATATGACCCCCGATGGACAAACACTTAACCAAAAAATAGCCAATGAACTTTCTCTTAAAGGAAATTTAATTGTGTTGTGCGGGCATTACAAAGGGGTTGACCAACGCGTTAGAGACTTGTTTGTAACCAAGGAGATCTCTATTGGAGATTATGTGCTTTCTGGCGGAGAACTTGGTGCTGCCGTGTTGTGCGATGCAATTATTAGGCTACTTCCCGGTGTTTTAAACGATGAGACCTCGGCCCTGACCGATTCCTTTCAGGATAATTTACTGGCGCCCCCGGTTTATACAAGGCCAGCCGATTACAAAGGGCATACCGTTCCGGAGATTTTATTAAGCGGAAATTTCCCTAAAATAGAACAATGGCGGGAAGAAGAAGCCTACAAACGTACCAAAGAAAGAAGACCGGACCTTTTGGATGAATAAAAGTGCTTATGTAAGGTTATTGGGTGTTACATTGTTATACTGTTATGATGTTACGTAGCTATGTCGTTGTTCGCATTGGTTGGACTGTTGAGTTCAGCGTTGAGAGTCCAGAGGTTCAAAATTCATCTAACAACGATTAACTAGTAGAGCTCTAGTCACTTCGACGAAGGAGAAGTCGCATGCTATTTATAAGTTAATGAGGAAAAGGGTTTTCTAGTTGATTGTTGAGAGTTGATAGTCTAGGGGGTGCAAAGATTCAAAGTTACAAATGTGCAAAGCTCTACAATTAACAATTTCCCTAGCCCCTAGCCCCTATTTCCTATTGAGGTTTATACTCATATTTTATTCCTATTTTTAGGTATTCATAAAAACCAACCTCATGAAACTAAAGTTCACCTTCTTTTTATTTTTGATTATCGTGTCTATGCTGCATGCACAAGTTAAAATTCCTGCTTATTATCAGCAAGAAAAAAGCTTTACGGACGCCCTTGAAAAAATTATAACAAATGCCGGACTGAACGGCAGTTATGATGCTGGCGAGGACGGAATGGAGAAAATATCATTTGCCGTAATAGACCTTAACGGAAGACAACCTGTAATTGGCGGTGTTAATATGAACAATTTTATTTATCCGGCATCTGTTTACAAAATGTATGTTGCCATGGAAATCCTGAAACAAGTAAGCAATAAAGATTATTCGCTGTACAAAACCTATGTGGTAAAGTCACCAAACGACGTAGACACAGCAAAAGAAATATTCAACGATCCCCGCCCTTTGCTCAAAAATGGAGATACCGTTACCGTTAAATACCTGTTGGACTTAATGATTACCCGAAGCGACAATTCGGCTGCCAATTGTTTAATCGACCTTGCCAACCGAAAACACATAAACAAAACCATGCATGCCTACAATTGGCACGGGAGCGAGGTTACCCGTAAATTTTTAGGCAGGCAATTTGAAGACCCCGGGTACGATACCATTAGGGGAACAGAAACCTCTGCCCTGCATGCAGCAGACTTTATGTACAAAATAAACACCGACCAACTTGTTAGCCCATGGGTTAGCATGCAATTAAAAGTACTACTCGGCGGGCAATTGGATAAAAGTAAACTTGCCGCGGGATTGCCGGACAATGCCATGTATTACCACAAAACGGGCTGGTGGAGCATTTATACAAACGATGTTGGTATTGTAGACGATGGGAAAATTAAATATATCATTGCACTTTTTACCCCGATACAAGAAGAAGAAGTGGCCTTGAAAATGAAAAAAGTTTCTGACGAAGTTTATAAGTTGATCAGCAAAAGAGCAGCTAATTAATGGAGCTTTCTAGATTAGCTCGATTTTTAGATAATCGAGTTAAACTTTGAACATTATGCAAAAACAAATGATATGCCCAAGTTGAAAGTAAAAACAGATCCGAAAGTAGAAAAGGTTTTTGCCCATTATCCCGACTTTGTTAGACCTAAAATGCAGTATTTAAGAGAATTGATAATAGAAACGGCAGAAGATATGGATGACGTAATCGTTTTGGAAGAAGCCTTGAAATGGGGAGAACCAAGTTTTGTTACCAAAGACGGTAGTACATTACGAATAGATTGGAAAGAAAAAACACCCGACCAGTACGCAATGTATTTTCAATGCACGAGTAGATTAGTAGATACGTTCAGGTTTGTTTTTGACAAAAAATTCCAATTTGAAGGGAAGCGGGCAATAGTTTTTCAACTAAATCAGAAAATCCCTAGAATGGAATTAAAGGAATGTATAAAAGCTTCTTTAAGGTATCATAAAGTGAAAAAACAAATAACATTGGGAATATAAAAAGCTTATTGCAAACATTGTTGCATATTAAATAGTTTGTTAGATTTTAGGTTCATTGTTATGCTATAGTACTACGTTGTTATGTTGTTACGTAGCTATGTCGTTGTTCGCATTAATTGAACTGTTAAGAGTCTAGAGTTTCAAAGGTTCAAAGTTCATCTAACAACAATCAACGAGCAAAGTTCCGGTCACTTCGACGAAGGAGAAGTCGCATAAAGTAATGAGGAAAGGAAGTTTTCAAGTTCAGAGTTTAAGGTTATTATACTGTTACGATGCTATGTTGTTGAGAATCCAGAGGTGCAAAGTTGCAAAGATTCAAAGTTGCAAAGGTTCATAAGTTCAACAATTAACCATTAACAAATAACAGTCATCAATTAACTAATCCCTGATCCCTTTTCGCTAACAATTACGACCATCCAATTAACATTTAAAATATGCTCAGTATCCGGCTGCATGAGCCATTTAAAAAGAATAGCGGTAAAAAATTAATCATAAAAGATTGTTTTTTAAGGAATAATAATTAATTTTGCATCCAATTTCAGATTAACCTCTGACGATAATCGTGAACGTTAATTTGAATCAACTTTTATAAACATAGCACGATGGAAGCTTTAGTAAAATTTGTACAAGACGAATTTATAGAAAAAAAGGATTTTCCTCAATTTTCAGCAGGGGATACCATTACGGTTTACTACGAAATTAAAGAAGGTGAAAAAACACGTACACAGTTCTTTAGGGGCGTAGTTATACAAAGAAGGGGCGCTGGCGCTTCAGAAACCTTTACCATTAGAAAAATGTCTGGTACCGTAGGCGTAGAAAGAATTTTCCCTGTCAACATGCCGGCACTTCAAAAAATAGAGATCAATAAAAGAGGTAAAGTACGTAGAGCACGTATCTTCTACTTTAGAGGTCTTACCGGTAAAAAAGCTAGAATTAAAGAGGTTAGATCATAACCCTATTCAAAATAGAACTTCGAAGTCACGCCAAAAGCGTGACTTTTTTTATTAACAATTGTTAATAACCCCTGTTTGTATCTTGTTGATTAATAAAACGTTAAAAAATTGCAACCTATTCGTTTTTTGTGCTATATTTACAATAATGTTTTAAGGAATATTATATGTTCTTAAAAATAGTTGTTTTTAAAGTGTCTCAAGGATAAAGGTCTTACGGCCTCACTACCGACAGAAAGTTTGAATTTAGCACGTAAAAATGTTAAATCAGTGCCGAAAAAGTTGAAACAAAGGTTTTAAACTTAAGTAGGATGAGAAAACAGCAATGAAGCATCTGGGTTAGGTCTTGATTACATTGTTGAGAAAACTTGAAGATGTTTCAATAGAAATAGGAATATTATAAATTATGGAAAATTCAAAATGAATCTACATAATCATATAAGAAACTATTTCTAAGAAAGCCATGTCAAAACATACATTGTATTGACATGGCTTTTGTTTTATCACTAATTTTATCTAATTGGTTAGCTTTCTATTGCTTAAAAAATGTTTTAAATTGTATATTTGCCAAGTTTAATTTAAAATTAGTTCTTCAAATAAATGTCACAAACACCAAAAATTCTTTATACCAAAACAGACGAAGCGCCAGCATTAGCTACTTATTCATGGCTTTCGATTGTTAAAGCATTTACTGCAACATCAAATATAGATATAGAAACAAAAGATATATCACTTGCCGCTAGGATTCTGGCCATTTTTCCTGATATGCTTTCAGAAAACCAAAAAGTTCCCAACGATTTGTTGGAATTAGGGGAAATTGCAAAAACCCCGGAAGCCAATATCATTAAACTTCCCAATATCAGTGCCTCTATCCCGCAGCTTGAAGACGCCATTGAAGAGTTACAGGCAAAAGGATTTAACATCCCCAATTACCCTCACGAACCTAAAAACGACAAAGAAAAAGAGATTAAAGCCCGGTTCGACAGTGTAAAGGGAAGCGCCGTAAACCCGGTGTTAAGAGAAGGTAATTCTGACAGGAGAGCGCCAAAAGCGGTTAAAAATTACGCCAAGAAAAACCCGCACAGCATGGGTGCATGGACCTCAAGTTCCAAATCGCATGTAGCGACCATGGAAAGTGGCGATTTTCGTTCCAACGAAAAATCGTTGACCATACCTAATGCGCAAAGCATAAAGATTCAGTTTGTAGATAACAACAACAATAAAAGTATTCTTAAAGAACAAATAAAGTTGTTGGACGGCGAAATTATAGATGCTACCGTAATGAGCAGGAAAGCATTGGTAGATTTTCTGGAAGAGCAAGTAAAAGACGCCAAGGAAAAAGATGTATTGTTTTCGGTGCATTTAAAGGCTACCATGATGAAGGTTTCAGACCCTATTATCTTTGGGCACACCGTAAAGGTATTTTTTAAGGAGCTTTTTGAAAAGCATGGCGCCCTTCTGAAAAAAATAAATGTTGAAGAAAATAACGGTTTGGGAGACCTTCTTGAAAAAATAGAAACTTTACCCGATACCGAGAAAAAAGAAGTAAAAGCTACCATTAACAAAATATTAGCCGAACAACCAGATTTGGCAATGGTAAATTCTGATAAGGGGATTACCAACTTACATGTTCCAAGCGACATTATTATTGATGCCTCGATGCCTGCCATGATTCGAAACTCCGGTCAGATGTGGAATGCTCAAGGCAAAAGCCAGGACACCAAAGCCATTATTCCGGATAGCAGCTATTCCAGCATTTACCAGGCAACAATAGATTTTTGCAAAGAGCACGGGGCTTTTGATCCCACTACCATGGGTACCGTTCCCAATGTGGGCTTAATGGCTCAAAAAGCTGAAGAGTACGGTTCGCACGATAAAACATTTGAAATTGCCGGGAACGGTGTTGTTCAAGTGCTGGATGCAAACGGAAATGTTATTATTGAACACCAAGTAGAAGAAGGTGATATCTGGAGAATGTGCCAGGTAAAGGACCTCCCTGTTCAGGATTGGGTAAAACTTGCTGTAAACAGGGCAAGGGAAACAAATACCCCTGCCGTTTTTTGGCTGGACAAAAACAGGGCCCATGATGCTGAATTGATAAAAAAAGTAAATCTTTATTTAAAAGACCATGATACTTCAGGTTTGGACATTAAGATCATGTCGCCTGAAAAAGCAACCTATTTTACGTTGGCTAGGATTAAAGATGGAAAAGACACCATTTCGGTTACGGGTAACGTATTAAGGGATTATTTAACAGACCTCTTCCCTATCCTAGAAGTAGGAACCAGTGCAAAAATGCTTTCCATTGTGCCTTTAATGAATGGTGGTGGTCTATTTGAGACCGGTGCCGGTGGCTCTGCCCCAAAACATGTTCAACAGTTTTTGGAAGAAGGCCATTTACGTTGGGATTCTTTAGGAGAATTTTTGGCACTGGCTGTTTCATTAGAACATTATGGAAACGTAAACAACAACAACAAGGCCATTGTGCTTGCCAACACGCTTGATGATGCTACTGGAAAATTCTTGGAAAACGATAAATCGCCCTCTAGGGTTGTAGGAGAACTCGATACAAGGGGAAGCCATTTTTATCTGGGCTTATACTGGGCACAGGCATTGGCCGCCCAAGAGGAAGATAAAGACCTTAAAAATGTTTTTTCTCCAATAGCAAAAGAACTTACGGAAAAAGAAGCCGCTATTGTTGGAGAGCTTAACAATGCACAGGGAAAACCTGTAGACATTGGTGGTTATTACCTTCCTAATATTGAAAAAACAAGAACGGCAATGCGACCAAGTGCCATATTTAATGGTATATTGGATAAAATTTAATAACAAGCATATTAATATTGTACATATAAGGCCTTCTTTTTGAGGGCCTTTTCTTTTTAACCTGAACTCGATTATTCTAACTTTTTCAAAATGCTTTTAGATAGTGAGATGTAAAGCTTGTTTTTTGAATAAATCGTTATGATATATTTTCAATCTTATATGAATATGAATGCTTTTAACTGAGAAAATATTATTGAGTTTTGTTATAATAGTGTGAAATTCTTATCGTTTCTTCTTTATTCGTCCTATTTTTAATACCAAAAGAAAAAGAATGACCAACCACATAAAAATTTGCCTTTTCTTTTTATTCGGAATTGCATCGGCACACGCCCAGGAAAAAGTAACACTGAGCGGAACCATTGCCGAAGCATCCAGCAACGAAACTCTTATTGGGGTAAATATCATTATCCCGGAACTAAACGTAGGAACATCTACAAACGCTTATGGTTTTTATTCCATAACCATTCCTCCCGGTACCTACAAAGTGCAGGTAAGTTATTTAGGTTTCAAGAATATAGTGGAAACCATAGCTATTAATGATGATGTAAAAAAGGACTTTTACCTCATGAACGATGCCGAAGAACTGGATGAAGTTGTTATTGAAGAGGACATCGAAAAAATTAGCATTAAAGAACCGCAAATGAGCGTAAACACGCTTACAACGGCCACCATAAAAAAAATCCCGGCCGTTCTTGGGGAAGCCGATGTTATAAAATCTATTTTATTGCTCCCCGGGGTCAGCAATGCCGGTGAAGCAGCTTCTGGGTTTAATGTGCGCGGTGGCGCCGCCGACCAAAATTTAATCCTCTTGGACGAGGCCATTATTTTTAATTCAGATCATTTATTTGGCTTTTTTTCCGTTTTTAACCCCGATGCCATAAAAAACATAAAGCTGTACAAAGGCGGAATCCCCTCAAGGTATGGCGGCAGGGTATCATCGGTACTGGATATTTATCAAAAGGACGGGAACAGTAAAGATTTTCATATGACGGGCGGTATCGGCGTGGTTGCCAGCCGTCTTTTGGCAGAAGGCCCCATAGTAAAAGACAAAGGCTCTTTTTTAATTGGTGGGAGAAGCTCGTATGCTCATCTTTTCCTAAAACTTACCAACAATGAAAATTCTGCTTATTTTTACGATCTCAATACCAAGCTTTCATACAAATTTAATGACAACAACAGTTTGTACCTCTCGGGTTATTTTGGTCGGGACGTTTTTAATATTAGCGACAGTTTTAACAACGTTTATGGAAACGCGGTGGCAAATGTAAGGTGGAACCATTTATTTTCAGATAAGCTGTTTTCAAACCTATCTTTAATATATAGTGATTACTATTATGGGCTCAGTTTGGATTTTGTTGGCTTCAACTGGAATAGCGGCATTAAAAACTTCAACTTTAAATACGACTTTAAACATTACTTATCCAATACCCTTAAATTGCATTACGGGGTCAATAATATCTATTACAAGTTCAATCCCGGGGAAATAGAACCGGAAGGAGAAAACTCTGGGGTCAACTATTTTAAATTGGTAGATAAATATGCCAATGAGGCTGCCGCTTACATAGATATTGAACAAAATATTACGGAAAAACTTTCTGTTGAATACGGAATAAGGTTCAGCAGATTCGACAGGTTGGGGCAAAGCGAAATTAATGTATATGAAAACAACAATCCGGTAACATATAACCAAGACCTCGGGATATATGAAAAAGCAACGCCAATAGATACCATTAGCAAAAGTAAAAGCACATCCATTGCTGCATTTAACAACCTTGAACCCAGGCTTGCGGTATCTTATGCCATAGACGATTCTCAATCGGTTAAAGCAAGTTACAACCGGATGACACAATATCTACATCTCATTTCAAATACCAGCTCTCCTACCCCGCTGGATGTATGGGCGCCCAGCGGTCCCTTTATCAAGCCTCAAATATTAGATCAGGTTGCTATTGGATATTTCAAGGATATCAACAACAATGCATACTCTTTGGAAACCGAAGCGTTTTATAAAAAAATTAAAAATAGGATTGATTATATCGATGGGGCCGATCTTATTGCCAACAATGCCATTGAACAGGTTATTTTAAACGGTGAAGCAAAAGCCTACGGAATAGAGGTCTTACTTAAAAAAAATCTTGGCAGGCTTCAAGGCTGGCTTGCCTATACACTATCTGAATCTAAACAGCGAACCCCCGGAAGAAACAGTACAGAACCCGGTATTAACAATGGCGATTGGTATTTTACTCCTTATGATAAAACCCACGACATATCGGTTACTGGATCTTATATGCTTACCAATAAATGGAGTTTTGGCGCCAATTTTATTTTCCAGACCGGAAGACCCGCTACTTTTCCTTACGGACAGTATGAATACGAAGGGATAAACATACCCAGTTACGGACCAAGAAACAACAACAGACTTCCCTTTTACAACCGCTTAGATCTATCGGCCACGTACATACCCAAGCCTAAAACAAATAAAAAATGGCAAGGCGAATGGGTTTTTAGCATCTATAATGTTTATAACAGAAAGAATGCCGCTTCTATTACCTTCAGGGAGAATATGGAAGAACAACGAAATGAAGCTGTAAAACTTTCCATTTTTGGCATTGTCCCGTCAATTACTTATAATTTTAAATTTTAGTGTCATGAAATCTCCATCAATTATACATTCGCTAAATAAAACAATAAACAAGGCTACATTTTCATCTCATATATCAAAAAAGATAAGCCCTTTGCTTATGCTCCTATTTTCCTTGTTTCTAATTTCTTGTGAAGAAGTTGTGGACGTAGATCTTGACACAGCACCACCAAGATTGGTAATAGAAGCATCCATTAAATGGGAAAAAAGTACTTCTGGTAATGTTCAACAAATACGTTTAACCACTACCGCGCCTTATTATGCCGATGAAGTACCCCCGGTACATAACGCCACGGTATATATAACCGATGAAGATGGGAACCAATTTGATTTTATCGAAGAAGATAATACCGGATTTTATACAACCGATAGTTTTATCCCTGTAATGAACACTACATATAACCTTACCGTAGTGCATGACGGAGAAACCTATACGGCCAAAGAGACACTGTTGCCGGTTTCGGACCTTACGTATGTTACACAAAATAGCGGTGATGTTTTTTCAGAAGAATACATAGAGATAAAAGCATATTTTAACGATCCCGCCGATGAAGAAAACTATTATATGTATACTTTTGATGCCGAAAAAGACAATACCATCGACGTAATAGAAGACCGTTTGGTTAACGGAAACGAGGTTTTTGCATTTTTTGTTAGTGAAGACATCCAGTCTGGCGAAGATGTGGACATTTCCCTTAGCGGAATATCCAAACAATATTACAATTACATGTATACATTGCTCGCCCAGGCAAATGAAGGCGGTGGCCCATTTGAAACCCAACCGGCTACCGTTAGGGGAAACATTATAAATACAACCAATCCCGATAATTTTGCGTTCGGCTACTTTAGATTGTCGGAAACCGATAAATATACCTATACTATTGAGTAATTATTTTTACTTTTGAAGCATGAATTTTACTAAAACCACAGAAGAACCGTCTAAATATAATCACCTTGAAAAAATGACGGTTAAAGAACTATTGGCCAATATAAACCAAGAAGATAAAAGTGTACCCCAAGCAGTAGAAAAAGTAATTCCTGCCATTGAAACCTTGGTACAGGAAATTGTTCCAAAACTTAAAAATGGCGGACGCTTATTTTATATGGGGGCAGGCACCAGCGGACGCTTAGGTGTTGTAGATGCATCTGAGTGCCCACCAACATTTGGCGTTCCTTACGACATGGTTATTGGCATTATTGCTGGTGGCGATATAGCCATAAGAAAAGCTGTAGAATTTGCCGAAGATTCTTTAAACCAAGGCTGGGAAGACCTCCAAGAATACAATATTTCCAAAAAAGATGTTGTAATTGGCATTGCCGCATCCGGCTCTACCCCTTACGTAATCGGAGCCCTAAAAAAATGTAATGAAAACGGCATCGTTACCGGATGCATTACTTGTAACCTACATAGTCCAATGGCCCGGGAAGCGCAGTTTCCTATAGAAGTTATTGTAGGCCCGGAATTTGTTACGGGAAGCTCCCGCATGAAAGCTGGAACAGCACAAAAACTGGTATTGAACATGATTTCCACCTCTGTAATGATACAATTGGGTCGCGTGGTCGGCAACAAAATGGTAGACATGCAATTAAGCAATCATAAATTGGTAAACAGGGGAATTAAAATGATTATGGATGAAATAAATGTCGACAAAACCATAGCTGCAAATTTACTAGAAAAACACGGAAGCGTTAGAAATGCCATAAATGCCTATAAAGATGAAAAGAACCAATAGAGAACTTTTCTTTAAAAGCCTTAAATATTTTGCCTATACGGTACTTTTAATGTTTATGGCGCCCACCGTTATATATCAAGCATTTAAAAACCAAACGCACCCATGGTACTGGCCCGTTTTAATTTTGGGGCTGTTATTGGCCGTTGCAGCTATTATCATGGGATTTTACAGTTTAAAAATTATTATGAAATCCTTTTTTGGGGATGAATAAATAAAGGTAATCATAAAAAGCTCAAGGGCCGGACATACAAGTTTTCACTTCTATGCCGGCCCTATCGCATTAATTAACAAATTGCTTCTTTAAGCCTTTAAAGCTCTTTTATTTTTATATCCTTCCAATATACTTTTATACCGCCCCCATCGTGTATCTGCAATGCAATTTTTCCATTGGCCTGTCCAATTTCATCATCGGTAAAGCTAATCATCTCATGCCCGTTCAACCAAGTGGTAACATGATTGCCTTCTACGCGGATTTTCATTTTGTTCCAATCTCCATACGCTAAATATTTATCTTTTTCCTTTTCGGGCTTAATAAGCCAACCACGCCCATAAGATTCGTAAATCCCTCCTGTGTCATGGTCTGGCGGGGCTACTTCGGCCTGCCATCCGCTTATTTTTGTTCCTTCAATACTCGACCTGAAAAATATTCCGCTATTTCCATCGGCTTCTTGCTTAAATTCAGCGGTCAATTCAAAATCGCGATAGGTTTTATCGGTAGCTAAATACCCATATTGCTTATTGGGTCCACTTTCTGAAACCAACAAGCCCTCATTGTCTACATACCATTTTTCTGTTCCGTATATTTCCCAACCATCAAGATTCTTGCCGTTAAATAAAGAAGTTGAAGAGCCACAAGCCATGGCGAGAAACAAAACGGTCAATGCCGCTATATGCCTTAATTTCATAATTTTCTAATTTTTATATTCTTAAACCATATAAAACTTCCGTGATCTTGCAAACCGATATAGCCGGTTTTAGCCTTTCCATAATCTGGATAATCTTTCCATTTACCGCTTTCCTTTCTTTTTTGCCAATCGTCGGACCAAGGAACAAAAGATACCGTTTGCTTACCGTTTAACCAATATTCAACCTTTTCATTTGTAAAAACAATCCTTGTAGTATTCCATTCGCCAGCCTTTTTTACCGCTCCTTCATAATCGGGGTTATACATACCGTAATCGGCACCGAGCGACTGCCATGACTCTAATTTTTCAGGAAACCCTATTTGGTCTATCATTTGGTATTCCGGTGCATTAAAATAAGGGGCTTTATACTGCTCTCCTTCCAGAACATGATAAAAAAGTCCGCTATTGCCGCCTTCAGATATTTTCCATTCAACAGAAAGTTCAAATTCACCATATTTTTCTTTTCCATAAATAATGTCACCGCCTATATCGCCTCCTTTTCCCAACGATTTTAGCATATCTCCTTCCAGCACCCATCCTTCGGGCAAGGTTTCGGCATTATAACCTCTCCAACCATCTGTGCTGGTCCCATCAAAAATATATTGCCAATCTCCTTCTTTCCTTTCGTGAATGGCTACTTCCTTGACTTCTTCTACAGTGGAAGAATCTGTATTTTCTTTTTCTTTGCTCTTACAAGAAATACTTGCATAAGCCATTATAAGTGCTATATATATAATTCTTTTCATTATAAATTAATTAGGTTTATTATATTTTTCGGGTCGTAATTACGATTTTAGCTTCATGTTTACCGGATCCCATTCCATAAATTTATTTTGCCTATAGCTATCATTGCACAATAATGCAGGAGCTGCGGCCCTAAAAGCAAACACAGGATCTTCTACAACGCTTCCGCCGTTGCGTATGGCATTAAAGAAGTTGGAAAAGTGATCGTAATGAGCGCCCTTATATCCATTTTCGGCTTTGTAAACAAGTTCCAATGGCGGCACCATATGTTTTCTATCGGATAGTTGAGTTTTGCCTTTCATCTTTTCTTTGGTAAATGGGTCGTCATCGTCAAAAGAATTGGCATTTCTTTTTAAAACAACTTCTTCCCATTTCACATCCATAGAACCTTTGCTTCCTACAATTTTTAAATACGTACTCCCGCTGGTCCCATCAACAAAATTACACCGCAAAGAAAGGTCAAAACCGGGATGTTGCTCCGTATCTGGGTAATCAAACATCCCCAACAACACATCTGGCACCTCACGTCCGTCTTTCCAATACCTTAGGCCTCCAGTAGCCGATATTTTTGTTGGCCCGTAAGAATTTGTAATGAAATGCAAACTTGAAAAAAGGTGTACAAACAGGTCGCCAGACATTCCGGTTCCGTAGTCTATATAATTACGCCACCTAAAAAAACGGTTTGCTTCATATGGGCGTTTATTGGTATTTGCAATATAGGTATCCCAATCTACTGTTTCAGGAGAAGCATCGTCTGGAATTGGGTACTGCCATGCCCCAATAGGCGAGTTTCGTGCCCAAAACCCTTCAGCATAATTAATATCGCCAATTGCTCCATTTGCCAAAAGTTCCTTCGCTTTTTCATTTCCCAAGGAAGATAACCCTTGGCTTCCTACCATGAATATTTTCCCGGACTTTTTCCATGCGTTGATAAGTTCCATGCCTTCGCCTACAGAATGTACCATGGGCTTTTCGCAATAAACATGTTTTCCTGATTTCAAGGCATCGATCCCAATTTGTTTGTGCCAATGGTCTGGAGTACCAATTATAACAGCATCAATATCGTCTCTTTTTAATACTTCCTTATAGTTTTTGGTTGTAAAAAGATGGCTTCCCCAATTTGCTTTGGCCGCATCGAGCCTTGCCGTATATAAATCGCATACAGCCTTCAATTCAATATTGGGGTGCTCTAAAGCGGTTAGCGTATCGGCTGTTCCCATGCCTCCGGCACCTATTAAAGCTATCCGTAGTGTACTTAAATCATTATTTCCATTGGTTCTTTTTAGAAACTCAAAAGGCTTGGTTTCTTTTGCAAAAGCCATTGGCGAAATTGTTGCAGCTGCCCCAGCAACACCAAGTTTTTTTATAAAACTCCGTCTATTTTTTTTATCCATAAAAGTGTATTAGTTGAATTAATAACCCTAATCTACTGATATAGGATGTACTAAAAGGGGTAATAAACGGGGTAATGTATAAAAATAGAAGGATTTAAGTCTAAAATAACCGATGTGTTATTAGTTTGAAAGCAGGCTTACATCGTATGGTTCCTTATAAAAGGATTCATAAAGTTTTTTATAGCTATCCATCACTTTTTTTGCCGACATGTGTTTCCCCTCGTTAACATAAAGTTGAATTTTTTTCTTAACAGCAGTTTCATACAATGGGTCAATAACCAAAATGGCGTCTATAATATTGAACAAGGCCTGATGCTCAATTTCTAGTTCTTCTTCAATATACGGGGTTAATATATCAAGAATGGTATTTCCGTAATCGGCCTTAAAACTATCTAGCCATTCCAAATCCAATTGGGGTAAAAAGGGGCCTTTATTGACCAAATGGGAAATGCTCATTACTTTTAACTGTTTGGTGCTGTGTTTTATATTGTTGAATAATTCAGGGATAAAGTGCTTTAACTCTAAAAGATCAATTCTAATGTCATTGGGGATTATCAAGCTCCATTTTTTATCAGAAAAAATAATATCGACGGGCAATTTACCCTCCAATATTTTTCTTAATTCCTTTATTTGTGTACTTCTGTTATTTTTTATACTTGCAGGAGTAAAATTGGGCCATAAGATTTCTCCCATCTTTTTTGAACTTATCCCTCCACTTTTAAGGGTAAATAGCAATAACAACAAAAATAGCTCTTTCCTTTTGGGCGATAGCAGGTGCGTTATATCTTCCATACCATTGGCACTTTTTAAAACCAGACCTCCCAATAACTCAATATGATAATCTCCCAAAACTATGGTCTCCTCGTTTTCAATCTTTACAATCTTTCTTGAAAATTTCTTTCTTCTTAATATCCAAACTATTATAAATACAATTAAACATATTCCCGCAAAATAAGCCCAAACTGGTAATTTTGCATTATTGCTCTTAACAGGAATGCCTTTTTGATATATGCTGTATATTTCATCATCGCTCAAGGCTCGGTTCCACATAGCAAAATCGCTCATTAAACCATTATAATATTGCCCCCATAAATTACTGCCTATTAAAACGGAATGGTCTGTATTGGCAATTGTTGATGCCTCTTTCTGGTCGATTAACCGACCATTGAGATAGAAAAAAACTTTATCGTTTGGCATATAAACATACGCAACATGAATCCATTCACCCGGTTTTATGTTTACTGCATAACTTGTATGGTCCTTAATTCCCGGGGTGGTAAACTGTAAGTTTCCATTGAATATCTTGGCAGAAAAAACTTCTCCCTTCCCAATAATACTATTGCTACCGGAAATTTTTTCGGGTTTGAGCCATACTGAAATTGTCAATTCCTGAAAATTTGCATCATCTGAACCATAATCGATATAACTGGAAACCCCATTAAAATAAGCAACCTTACCCTTATTGCTCTTTTTGTATTCAATATCAATTGGCGTTGCTCCATTCTCCAGTAAAATATTTTCAAGAAGATTTTCCTGAAACGGAAGGTGAAATTTAAGCTTATCGGTTAAATGATACTTATAGGCCCTAAAAATTTTGGCACTGTTTGTGTTATAATCATCAAAATTAAATATATCGGGAGAAAAACGATACCCTCTTTTTTGCGGCGACAATTTTGCTTCGGAAGTTGAAAACACACCTGTTGTAATTAATCCCGGCACCTCTTTCCAACCTACACCCTTTAATGGCTCTCCGTTAATCTCTACATTGACCGAATGTTCTTGCTCCAATATATCATAGCCCTGCGGAAAAACATTAATGCTCCACAAAAAAGCAAACACCGCAATAATATTAAAGTTAGTTTTCATTAATTGGTTTAGATGATTACAACTAAAATATAAAAAACTATTGAAGCTATGGCTATTTAATGAATAATCATGGTAACGCCCTTCATTTACAACCTATAAAGAAGCCTTATAAAAAACTTGTTGCAAAGAAGGCCTAACATTTAAGTTATATAGGTTTCTGTGAGTTCGTGTTGGGTAAACACGGTTGGACAAGAAAATAAACAAAAGCTTATTTACCGGGTCTGCCCATACGTATGTTCCGGTAAACCCACCATGACCAAAACTTTCCGGACTTACTTCTGGTGCTGGAGATGCATGAGCGATATCCAATTCCGAATTATTAAGTAATGGCTTATCAAAACCCAATCCACGTTTATTTCCGTTTTCGGGGTATTGTACTTTTGTAAATTCCTTCAGTGTTTTTTCAGAAATATAACGTTTGCCCCCATAAGCTCCCATAGACTGGTACATGTATATTAATTTAGCCAAATCGTTGGCGGTTGCAAACAAACCAGCATTTCCCGAAACACCGCCCAATAAACTGGCATTTTCATCATGAACCCAACCTTTTACATATGCCTTTCTGTATATGGTATCCAGTTCTGTTGGAACAATAAGCTTTTCTGGATATTTACCACTTGGGTTAAACATTAAATTGTATGCACCCAAAGGTTTGTATATACTGTCTATAACATAGTTTTCGTAAGGAACGCCTGTTAATTCTTCAATCAATTCAGGATAAATTAAAAAACTCATCCCGGAATATTTATATTTTTTTACATCCGAAACTTTAGACTTCCCAATAATTCTATACATTTTCTTCCTAAAATTCCTATTTAGATATAGGTCTTTGTATATCTTTACCGGAAAACGCTTGCTATATTCAGTCCGTACATACCTCCTCTTAAAATGTCCTTTTTTCAAAATTTCATTTAAAAAAATATAATAAGGCTCCAAACCTGCCTGATGCGCCAATATTTCCCGGACTGTTAAGTCTTTTTTATCCTTAATATGTGACCAGGGCTTCCAATAAGTACTGAATTTTTCATCAACATCTATTTTACCTTTATCAACCAGTTGCATCAAAACGGGCAATGGCCCTGTTATTTTTGTAACCGAAGCCAAATCGTATAAGTCGTCATTGGAGACAGGCTGTAGATTATCAAAGGTATGATACCCAAACGATTTATGATAAATTACCGTATTATTTTTGGCTACCAAAAGCTGGGCTCCGGGAAAAGCCTGCTCCCTTATGGCCGTATCCATAATAGAATCCACCTTTTTATGTATATACGAAGCATCCAAACCCTCGTCCTCGGGCTTTCCATAATTTAAGCGGATTAAGTTTTTTATTGTTATACCCGCTCCCTTCTTAAAATGCCCTTTTATATCCGCATTAAGTTTTCCACTACAGCCAACTCCACCAAAAATAAGCGATGCTGCATTATTCAAGCTTTCTTTTTCGCCATCGGCATACTCAATAAGTGTATCTGCATTAAAAATATAATTGTTATAAATAAAATTATCCAGTTTAATAAAAGAGACACCTATAATCTTCGCTTGAGGCAAAAGGCTAGTTATTTTATAGAGCAGTTCCCAATTAACTTCTTTATTGGCAATAGAAAATATAACAATATCATACCTTCCCAATTGCTGTAAAATATCTTTAGAATCCGTCAAATCAAACACATCGATCTTTGCATATTTCTTGAGCGTCGAATTAAACTCCCTTACATCGGCATTTCGACATAGGTTAACGCTTGCTATTTTATCGCCAAGATTTATAATAGGAATTACATTGGCATCATTCTTAAGGAGAATACACGGTTCAGCACCGTTTTGTGCATATATAGACGAGGTAAAAAGTAAAAAAAGGATTAAAAGTTTGGGAGTAAATTTCATACATCAATAATTTATATTGCAATTTACTAAATGAAAACAGATATAAGTTATCAATATGCATTTTAATTATAACGTACCCCTTAGCGTAGTGCACCGGTCGCACCGGCCAAA
>NZ_JAZEUN010000039.1:0-18945 GCF_037029175.1 Galbibacter sp. PAP.153
ATTCTGTAATTTTATCAATAGAAAGCATAAGCGGAAAGTTTAGTTAAATAATTAAAAATCAGTACTTTAATTTACTAAATTTTCTGCTTTTTTTATGGGAAAACTTTACTTTTTTTATATCGAACTCACGTTACTTTATGTAAAGTGATTTTTTACATACTTGAAAATAATGATTTAATTTGAAAAATTCCTTCCCTTTCTATTATCAATTAGATTCAAAAGATTGCAAGCAAAGCCCAAACAAGTCAAAAACTTTGCAAAATCTTTGATTTACAAGGTTTTTGTTGCTTTGTGGCCATAAAGCAACAAAAAATATGAAAAAAAGCAAATGTTTTACCTGAGCAGAATTTAGGGCATCAAAAAAAGGTCCCAATCTCTTGAAACCCTTGTCATTACTAGTAGCCTTGACAGAACAATTTTCGAACCATTTTATAGATGATTTGAAGAAATTGGCTTATAGTATATCATAATTTACACAATAATAAAAGTTCAAAGTTGTCCAATTTTTAGTTTCAATTCCAGAAGGAAAAGTCTATCATTCCCTATATGGTGGAAGTGTTAGCTCCCCTTTAAAAGCGAACTGTTTATAAGTATAAAACAATTCTTAACTTTGAATACGGGGAGTTACCGGGGAATTTTCATCCAGTCCAATACCATGGATAGCTATCAACGGTTATAAACGGCGTATCCATAAAACATAAACTTTTAAACCAAAAAAAATGGATAAAATACAAATAGAAAGATTGCACACCGATTTACTGACCGCATGGAATAACCAAGAAGCAATTAAAATGGCATCGCTCTTTACCGATAACGGGATATCGATAGGATTTGACGGAAGCCAATATAACGGTAAAAAGGAAATCGAAGCTGAAATCGGGAAAATATTCAAACATCATCAAACGGCCGATTACGTCTGGAAAGTTAAAGAAGTCCGGTTTTTGAGTTCAGAAGTTGCTACCCTCGTAGCTGTTGTCGGAATGGTCCCACCTGGCCAAAAGGAGATTAACCCGGCGGCCAACGCCATACAAACGTTCACGGCAATAAAACACCATAACAATGACAATTGGAAAATTGATCTTTTCCAAAACACCCCTGCACAATTTCACGGCAGGCCCGAGGCCGTAGAAGAACTGACAAAAGAATTAAGCGAACTTATAAGGAAATAAAAAATATAATATCCTATAGTCATAATGCGGGTGAATGTACCAAATTTGAAGGGACTGAACATTAATAAACATATCTGTAAAGTTAAGTGTACAGGTAATTTATCTCCTCAGCACACCTGGACGGCTATTTAAAAGAAGCTACAGAGACCGAAAGTTGAACAGCTATAAATAGTATGAGGAAAATAATTGGAGCATTAAACATGACACTTGACGGCATTTGCGATCATACCGCTGGAATGCCCGATGAAGGTATACATAAACATTATACGGAACTCCTGGGGCAGGGAGGTATGATCCTATATGGCAGGACCACGTATAAACTTATGGAATTTTGGCGAACCGTTTTGGAAAATCCATCCGAAGAAAAATCGATGAACGACTTTGCCAAGGCAATAGATAAAATTCCGAAAATGGTATTCTCCCGCACGATTAAAAATGTAGAATGGAAAAGTGCTGCATTAGCAAAACAAGATTTAAAAGATGAAGTTTTAGAAATCAAACAACAACCGGGCAAAGATATTTTGGTGGGTAGCCGCAGTTTAATCATACAACTCTTAAAACTTGACCTGATTGATGAATTACAGCTTTGCATTTATCCAATGGTCGAAGGAAAAGGTTTGCCTTTCTTTGAAAACATAGACGACAGGATTATTTTTAAGCTGGTCAAAAATAAAACCTTCAATAATGGAGCTGTAATTCTGTATTACCAACCGAAAGACAAGTAAGAAAAACAATAACGAAAAAATAAATTAAAACTATGAAACGGCACCTTGAGAAACTAAAGAAGACAAAATTAATTCTTTAAATGATGAACGAGAAAATACGCTTTGTTTATTTCAACATTGATATGGACTTGAAGAATGGGTTAAAACATAAAACCAAATGAGAAAAACACACGCAATCCTAGCCTTGATCGCATTGACTTGCATAGCTTGTAAAAACCATATAGGCGAAAATCCCAAAGAGAAAAATCAAGATCAAGCGTTAATAGATTCAACAACAATTGATCAACCGGTCCTATTTGCCCCCGGAATTATCTCAACCGGCGATGACGAGTCACATCCTACATTCACAAGTAATGGCGATACGTTATACTTTATTAAAAACACGCCTACTTTTAATCATTGGACAATAGTGTTTTCTGCCTTCGAGGAAGGCCGTTGGACCAAACCGGAAGTGGCTCCGTTTTCTGGACAATATAGCGATGCCGATATTGCGTTCGGTCAAGATGGTAACAAAATATTCTTTATCTCCAACCGCCCGTTAATAGAAGGGGCCAACCCAAAAGATAATACCGATATCTGGATGATACACAAGAACGGTCCTACTTGGGGAGAGCCCGAACCATTGACGGAAATCAATAGCCCTGGCTTTGAATGGTTTCCTACCGTGACCAATGATGGGACGATTTACTTTGGCTCTGAGCGGCAAGAAGGAAATTATGGTCCCAAAGGGACCAGCGACCTTTGGCGGTCAAAGTTCATTGATGGCAGATATACCGAACCGGAAAACTTAGGGGAAATGATAAATACGCCCGGCAACGATATTGAGGGATATATTGCTCCGGATGAAAGTTTTTTGATTTTTTCTTCCAACGGTCATAAAGAGAACCAAGGGGCCTACGATCTTTATATTTCCTATAACCGGGAGGGAAACTGGACCAAGCCCTGTAACCTTGGCAGTGCAATTAATTCCGAGGGGTGGGAATTTGGCGCAAAGTTATCTCCGGATGGGAATTATTTGTTCTTTGCCAGTAACCGAAATCTATTTTCACAGCCTTTGAAAAAACGGTTAAGTTATGATCAATTAATTGAAAAACTCCATGGTCCGGGCAATGGCCTTAGGGATATTTATCAGGTCAGTATAGAAACCATATGTGACCAATGTGGAAGTACGATCATAAAAAGTAGGGATAATTTGTAATTACAAATCAGAACAATCTAATTGCTATCCCTTTTTTTCACTTAGAGTTTTCAAATCTGTATACCATCTAGGCATTATTACCATATACCATTGCTTCTGCTGGTAGCATATCGGTTTATCTGCCAATTTACATGATTTTCACCCTATTGTACCAAATTTTATAACAACTATATTTAATTGTTTTATGCAATACTTTTCTTAGCTTATCGATTCTGTAAACATATTTTATACATTCATTTATTTTGCGAAAGTTTTATGCAAGTTTTTATGAATCAGATCTTAGAATTAACAATAATTTAATAATTTATTCAATTAATTTTTAAATTCTAAAAATTAAACTTAAATTATGACGGTTTTATAAAAGTTGATATTGGAAATATAAGTTGTCGTGTAATATGTAATTAAACTTCTAAAGTTTTGAAATCAATAGAACCGTATCAAATCACATTCAAAGAGTATAAAATATTGTTCAACACTTATTATAATCCTTTATGTAATTTTGCAAATAAATACTTAAATGATTATGAAGCATGTAAAGATGTAGTACAAGAGGTGTTTATAAAGATATGGGACAAGCAAATTGGTCTTACAAGTGAGAATGCTATAAGATCCTATTTATATACTTCAGTTAAAAATAAATCGCTAGATTTTTTAAAAAGTAATGCCTATAAAAAGATAAGGTCAATAAGTGACATAGAAATAAAGAAACTAGAATCAGAACCTTACTTTACTCGCGAAGCCATATTAGAAGAATCATCCAGATTGATACAAGAAGCAGTAAATACTTTGCCATTTAAGTGTAAACAAATTATAGACCTGAGCTTAAATGGATATAAAAATGATGAAATTTCCAAAGAACTATCCATCTCCATAAATACAGTTAAGGCCCAAAAACGAATAGCTTATGGGAAGTTAAGAGTGATTTTAAAAGGAGCCTTTGTATTGATAGCCCATATTTTTACGGATATTTAAAAAAAATCAATTTTTTTTTAACCCTTTTTATGTTGTTTGCCGTCTTTATATGTGAAGATGACAAAATAAGGAGGGTATTTTTATTAATAATTTAATATTTAATGACTGATTTTAATAGAATAACATATTTGGCAAATAAGCTTGCTGATAAGTTTTTGAGGAGGGAACCTATCCGCGGGAACGATATCGATTCTATAGACTTATCGGAAGAAGATAAAAATTATATTATAGAGTCATTACAAGATGCTAAAAAGGTTGAAGAAAGAAATCAGATAATTAAAGATTTTAATAAAAGTAAGGACGATGATTGGAAAAAAATAAAAGCTGCTATTCAAGTACCATCTTCAAATTTACACTTTTTGAGTGTTATTGGTAAAGTAGCCGCCGTATTATTAATAGGTGTATTTATTGGTTACTTGACTTTTGGTAATCAAATTTTTAATTTGGAAGATAACAGTATAGCTCAATTACCTATAGACAGCATACGTTTAGAACTAGACGATGGTTTAGTAAAAGTCTTGTCTACATCAAGTTCGGCATCGATTAACGGGCCTAATGGGGAAGTCATAGGATGGCAAGATCATAATCTAATTAAATATAATAAAAAAGAAGGGAACGAGTTAAAATTTCACAAATTATATGTCCCTTACGGTAAAACTTTTAAGGTGGAATTGTCCGATGGTACGGTGGTGCATATGAATGCAGGATCAACTTTAGAATATCCGTTTCAGTTCATAAAAAACAATCAGCGGCAGGTTGTTTTAGAGGGAGAAGCGTATTTTGAAGTGAGTAAGGACGTAAATCGGCCATTTATAGTTAATACGGGCCATATGAACATTCGGGTTCTAGGAACAAAATTTATAGCAAACTCTTATAAGGAGGATGCAGAGGCTAGAACTATTTTGCTTGAAGGATCGGTAGCAGTGTTCAAAGAGGATGAAACATATCAACCTGATTCTTCTCCAATTTTATCTCCCGGCCAAATGGCTGTATTAAATAAAAAGGACAACCAAATTACTAGGGAAGATGTAGATACCAATATCTATACGGATTGGCTGGATGGAAAATTAATATTCAGTCATAAACCTTTTCCTCAAATCTTAAAAAGGCTTGAAAGGCATTTTAATTGCTCTTTTGATAATAGAAATAAAAAATTAGCTAAGCAGATTTTTACCGCGAGTTTTGAAGGAGAAAGTCTAGAAGAAATATTACATGCTTTTCAAAAGAATTTTTCATTTGAATATTCCAAAATCAACAATAAAAAAATCATTATTAACCCTTAACATACACAATTTACTAATGAAGAAAGCTTAAAAATTTAAAAAAATCACAGACCATAAAAAAATCGGAAAATGCTGGAACATCTCCCGATTAAATGTAGGTGATTAAAACAATGTTTAACCACTAAACCAAAACAAAGATATGAAAAACCTTTTGAAGTTAAAGGATGTATTTCATAGTACATTAAAGTTTGATCTGAAAATGAAACTTCTTTTGAACTTTTACATCATAACGCTGTTTCAAGTCCAGGCAGACCCTCTTTCCATGAATGAACCTTTGTCCATTCATCTTGACGGTGTAGCACTGGAAGAAGTGTTCAAGGAAATAGAGGAACTAACAGATTACAAGATTTTATATAATGATAATGAAATAGACTATAAAAAAACGATTTCTGTCGATTATGTAAAAACGCCACTTTCAGAGATACTCCATGATTTATTTCATAATTCTGCTATTACTTATGAAACGGTGCAAAATCAAATCATATTAAAAAAAGAAACTACTTCGTTTAAGTCTTCAGGTACTATTTCTGTAGAATATCAACAAACGGTCTCGGGAATTGTGACAGATAATCAAAATGTTCCAATGCCTGGCGTCAATGTTTTGATTGAAGGAACGTCCATTGGTACTACAACAGATTTTGAGGGTGAATATTCTTTAAATATAGATAATGTAGATAATAACGCTACCATTGTTTTCACTTTTGTTGGGATGAAAACCATTCGTCAGCCATTAGGGGGACAAGCTAGAATTAATGTCCAAATGCAAGAAGATGCACAAGCTCTTGATGCCGTTGTAGTCACTGCCTTAGGCATAAAGCGTGAAGTAAGAAAATTAGGATATTCGGTCTCTGAAGTTGAGGCAGAAGAGGTAAGTGTCAACCGATCAAGTAACTTTATGAATTCGCTTCAGGGAAAAGTTGCCGGAGTAAATATCTCAGCTTTAGGTAGTGGTCCTGGAGGATCATCAAAGGTTAGAATTCGAGGACAATCGTCTATTTCTGGAACGAACAGCCCATTAATTGTAGTGAATGGAGTGCCTATAGATAATACCAGTTTTGGAACTAATCCTGGGAGCACAGGTAGCGAACCGGGGACTAGCGATGGGGGTGTGTATTCCGACGGTGGAGATGGTTTTTCCAGTATCAATCCCGATGATATAGAAAGTATGACGGTATTAAAAGGGGCCACAGCGGCTGCCCTGTATGGTTCGAGAGCAAAAGATGGTGTAATTATGATTACTACTAAAACTCGTGGAGAAGGTCAAGGGATTGGGGTGACTTACAATTTAAATGTTACCAATCATACACCTTTAGATTTTACCGATTACCAATATGAATATGGACAAGGTGAAAATGGTGTTCGACCAACAGAAGCAAACCCAACCTCTGGACAATGGTCTTTTGGGGAGAAGTTTCAACCAGGGATGACGCAAGTTCTATTTGATGGTGTTGAAGTTCCCTATGAGCCGGTTTACGACCGAATAAAGAAGTTTTATAGAACCGGAATTGATGTTACAAATTCAGTTTCAGTATCCGGTGGAAGAGAGAAAGGTGGTTTTAATCTTTCGATAGCTAATTTAAAGAGTGAAGGAATTACCCCAAACAATGAATTTGATAGGAAAACGGTTAGCTTGGGGGTTACACACGATCTTTCATCAAAACTTAATGTAAATGTACATATAAATTATTCCCACGAAGAGAACACAAACCCTCCAAACGTTGGGCAGCAGGATAATACAATTCCGGTTTCACTTTATAATTTGGCGAATTCAATGCCATTAGACTTGTTGGATGCTTATAAGTTTGATGAGAATGGAAATGAATATGTGTATTCCAGGTTCCGTAATAGAACAAATCCTTATTTTACCCTTTCAGAACAATTCAATCATATAAAAAGAGACCGAATTTTTGGTAATATATCTGCTAAATATACCATTCTCCCTTGGTTATTTGTACAAGGCAGGATAGGTCAGGATTATTGGTCAAGAGATCAAGAGTACAATGGCTTTCCAACAGGACAAGCATCTAGAGGGCCAGCCCCGCAAGGGTTTGTAAACGGAACATTTACACAAGAAACGCGTAAATTTAGGGAAACCAATATGGATTTTTTAGTCTCGGCATCCAAAGACTTTGGTGATGATTTTAATCTAGGAGTTAACATGGGTGGAAATAGGATGCATCGTCGTACTGATGCAAACCGTGTGGATGTTACAGATTTTGTTATCCGGGATTTATATACCGTACAAAATGGACGTGTGAAGGATCCGACGTATTCCATTTCAGAAAGAGCTGTAAATTCTGTCTACGGGGCTGTAGACCTATCTTTTAAAGATACTTATTATTTAAGCGGAACTTTTAGAAACGATTGGTTTTCCACACTTTCACCAGAAAACAGAAGTATATTGTACCCTTCAATATCTGGTAGTTATGTGTTTTCTAATGATCTAGCAGAAGATTCCAATTGGTTAAGTTTTGGAAAGTTGAGGTTTGCCTATGCAGAAGTAGGGAGCGACACAGACGTACCTCCATATTCAAATGCTTTATTTTATAATATAGATCCAAATTTTTTCCCAAATTCAGAAGGCGTTTTGCAACCGGTTGCAGGAGCCGCTACAAGCACTTTGCCAAATCCTTATTTAAGACCCATGCGAACTTCGGAAATGGAATTCGGTTTGGACTTAAGAATGTTTGATAGCAGACTTTCCTTTGATGTTGCAGTGTATAGGAAGTTAACCGAGGATCAAATAATTCCCGCCCAGATTTCAAATACTTCAGGTTTTGTAAATACATTAATTAATAGTGGAGAAAGTAGAAGTGACGGTTTTGAAGCAATGGTGAATATTATTCCCATTAAAAATAAAGACTTTCAATGGGATTTTAATGTAAATGCATCCTATAATAAAACAAAGGTGCTGAGTCTTTTAACAGACCAACCAGGAGATAGGATTTTAGTAGGAGAACATGTATTTAACGGGTTCTTATATCAGGTAGTTGGAGAAGAAATCGGCCAATTAGGTGGTTTTGGATATAGGCGTGACGAACAGGGAAGAAAAGTATTTGGAGATGATGGGCGAGCTTTGCCATCGGAAGATATCATGTTATATGGCAGTGCATTACCGAAATGGGTAGGAGGAATAACAAATACAATTCGATATAAGGATTTTAATCTTTCCTTTTTAATTGATTTTAAGTTGGGAAATAAAATGATTTCTGGTACCAACTTTAATGCAGTCAGACATGGTTTGCATAAAATGACACTTCCAGGAAGGGATACAGGAGTGATAGGCGATGGTGTTAATTTAGCAGGTGAAGTTAATACAGTAGCTGCCGAATCTCAACAATATTGGGAGGTCGTTAGAGCTTCACAGATTATAGAGCCTATTGTATACAATGGAGGCTATTGGAAGTTGAGACAGGTTACTTTTGGCTATAATTTCAGAAAATTTATTCCGGAAGATGCATTTATTAAAGGAGCAACTATCAGTCTTGTGGCCAACAATGTTTTAATGTTAAAAAAATGGGTAGATAACATTGATCCTGACTCCTTTGCATTTAGCTCTGATAATGTTTCTGGCTTAGAATCTACGGGATTGCCCACCACTAGAAGCATCGGTTTTAATCTTAACTGTAAATTTTAAAGAAGTCATTATGAAAAATATGAAATACCTTCTTTTTTGTTCGGTTGTGTTATTATTTACAACTTCATGCGAAAAAGATTTTGAAGATATTAATACCAATAAAGTTGACCCTACAAGCGTAGATCCGGTTTCCCTTTTTAATAATGCGTTAATAGGGACATCTTTTGCAACTGGACAATTAAAATATGATGCAGCTATAGTACAACAAATTGTTACCCCCAATTCAGGAATTCTTACTGGGGGAAATCATAATCAAGATAATCGTTTTGCCTCAGCTGAGGTTTGGGATGATTATTATGAAACCGTTATTAAACATACTGGAGATTTAATCAGCACTTTAAATGAACGGCCAGAGCATTCTAATTTGTATAATATGACAAGAATAATACAGGCATATGCGTTCATGGTATTAACCGATAGTTATGGGGATATCCCTTATTTTGATGCAGGTGCAGGGTTTTCAAGCCAAATATTGCTTCCAAAATACGATGCACAGAGTGAAATTTATAAAGACTTGATAAACCAAGTAAAGGATGCTGTTTCAAGCCTAAATTCTTCAGCAGAGGAAGTTGACGGTGAAATATTATATTCGGGTGATATTAATAAATGGAAAAGGCTAGGAAATTCACTTTTATTACGACTGGGAATGCACCTGACAAAGGTAGATAATAGTTTGGCCATGCAAACAGTGCAAGATGCTTTTGCAAATGGGGTTATGCAAGCAAATGTCGACAATTATGTAATAAGGCATGATAACAATTTTACCAATCCTATTGGGAATTTCCTGAATGGTTCAGAGGCAAATAATTTTTACCTAGTTGATACGTTTGTAAATTTTCTTGCAGATACTAACGACCCAAGACTTACCTCCATAGCTGTTAGGTATGTAGGTGCTAAATCTGGAACTGAACAAACCGAGGATAATGCCTCTATCGAACCGGATGAGCAGATAGGAATGCCCATGGGACATGATAATAGCTCTATTGGCCAAGCGGTGTCAGAAGCAGGTATCGAGAGTTTTTACGCCTTTAGCCAAGTGGACCGCACCCGAATGGTTAAAATTAATGCTCCCATGTATCTCATAACATACGCTCAAACATCCTTATTGTTGGCCGAAGCTGCAACATATGGCTGGATAAGCGGTTCTTCGTCGACCTATTTTGAAAATGGGGTAAGGGCTCATATGGAATTAATGGCTGAGTATGATGAAGACGCTGCTATTGCATCAGATGAAATTGATCAATATTTGATGGAAAATCCATTTAATGGAAGTTTAGAACAGATTTATAATCAATATTGGGTAGTATCTTTTTTAAATGGCCCGGAAGCCTATGCAAATTTTAGAAGAACCGGTTTTCCACAATTAGTACCAAACCCATATCCTGGGCAAGATATTACGGGAGATTTTATTAGAAGGGTTACATATCCAAGCTCTGAATTGGCTGTCAACAAAGAAAATGTTGATGAAGCGGTTGCAAGAATGGGACCCGATAACTTGGATACTAGGGTTTGGTGGGATAAAGAATAGCATTAAATAAAATAACAGTTTTTAATAATTATAATTTAGGTGTTAACACACTTGGAAAGGGATATTGTGGCCTAGTCAAACTATTTCCTGTCATTAAATAATCTAAAACCAAAATTATGAAAAATGAATTACAGCGGTTAATCGCTAAATCAAAAAAAGAAGAAAAGGCATATGCCATATCAAGAGATCAAGAAATAAATAATCCCAGAACAACAGATCAACGAAGGAATTTTTTAAAGAAAACAGCTTTAGGAGGAATAGGGTTGGCTAGTTTTATGGGAATGTCATTTGAAGATACCATGGCACAAACTACCTCTAAAGTGAACCGTTTTTCCGGGCCTTCCGAGTTAAAAATAACGGATATGCGATATGCCCTTACAAACGTCATGGGTGGAACAGCCATTATTCGTATTGATACAAATCAAGGAATTTATGGCTTAGGTGAAGTTAGAGATGCGGCAGATGTGCGTTATGCCCTTTTCCTAAAGAGTAGGATTCTTGGAAAAAACCCATGTAACGTAGAACTCTTGTTTAAAACAATTAAGCAATTTGGAGGCCCTGCACGACAAGCGGGAGGTGTATGTGCTGTAGAAATGGCACTTTGGGATATTTGTGGAAAGGCATACAATGTGCCGGCTTGGCAATTGCTTGGGGGAAGGTATAGAGATAAAGTAAGGCTATATGCAGATACTCCAGAAGCAGATTCACCTGAGGAGCAAAGAAGGCTTATAGATTATAGAATCAATGATCAAGGATATACCTGGTTAAAAATGGATGTTTCTATTGGTGAGCTGAAAGGGAAGCCAGGAACCATTGTAAATGGAAAATTTTGGGAAAATGGTAAGGGAAATTTAGCACAATGGGGCGATCGAAATAATTTAACGTCATATGCAAATACAATGCATCCCTTTACGCAAATTCAAATTACAGAGAAAGGCCTAGATCATCTAGATGCCATTGTTGAGAACGTGCGCAATATGGTAGGGTATGAAATTCCCATATCAACCGATCACTACGGTCATTTCGACTTAAATAATGGAATCCGTTTGGCAAAACGGTTAGATAAGTATAGGCTTGCTTGGTTTGAAGATATGGTGCCATGGCAGTATACCGAGCAATGGAAAACAATTTCGGATGCCATTGAAACACCAACTGCTACCGGAGAGGACATTAATTTCTTAGAAAACTTCAAACCATTGATACATAATCGTTCAGTCGATATTATTCATCCGGATTTAGCTTCATCTGGTGGTTTGTTGGAGACCAAACGTATTGGAGATTACGCTGAAGGATTTGGAATTGGAATGGCAATGCACCAAGCTGGTACACCTGTGTCTTTTATGGCAAATGTACATTGTGCAGCTGCTACCCAAAACTTTTTAGCATTAGAACACCATTCGGTAGATCTTCCTTGGTGGGAAGATTTAGTTGTAATGACAGGCGGGGGTAAAATGATAGATAAAGGATTTGCTCCTGTTCCCTTAACTGCTCCAGGGCTTGGTATTGAATTGAATGAAGATGTTTTAAAAGAACATTTGCACCCTAGCGATAAAACCTTCTTTGCACCTACAAAAGAATGGGATGAAATAAGGTCTCACGATAGAACATATAGTTAATAATTGAAGTGTTTTAGTTAAAGTTAGCTTGAATTTCTGGTATTTCATCCCTAGTGTATATGTCTGGGGATGAACGCCAGATTTATAATGAATATCAATTTAATGAAGAATAATTAAGGAAATTATGATAAGAAATATAATTACAATAATCGTTTGTGGATTTTTTGCAACTACTTTGACAGCTCAAAGTGTTACGGCTACCTCTGAATATATAAAAGAACTAACATCAAACTGGAAAGGAGAACGGTTTGAAGATGGAAGGCCCAAAGTATCTGATGCTCTTCTTAAGAGGCTCCAAAGTGTTAATATTGAAGAGGCATGGGGATTTTTAAGAGGAAAAGGTTATCACAATCAGTATGATGGAAATTGGAAAATGGTGCATGAAGATGGCGTAATGACAGGAAGGGTTGTTACGGCTCAATATATGCCATTGCGGCCTGACTTTGAAAAAGTCATTAAATTAAAAGGCGCCGAAGAAAAACGAGATACCATTGGGGGAAGTAATTCATGGCCTATAGAAACCCTTAAACCCGGAGATGTATATGTGGCAGATGGCTATGGAAGGATAATTGATGGAACACTGATAGGGTCAAACTTAGGAAATGCCATTTATGCCAATTCTAAAAACGGGGTTATTTTTGATGCTGGGGTGAGAGATTTAGCAGGTCTTAAAGAGATTGAGGGGTTTCAAGGATGGTTCAGAGGTGATGATCCTTCTTATTTACAACAGGAAATGCTAACTTCTATAAATGCTCCAATTCGTATTGGCAGGGCAATAGTATTGCCTGGAGATATAGTTCTTGCAAATAGTTATGGTGTTGTTTTTATTCCGGCTTATTTAATGTCCGATCTGGTAATATCTTCAGAGGTCACTAATTTAAGGGATCAGTTTGGTTTCCAACGTTTAAAAGAAAAAAAATATACCGCAGGTCAAATTGATACCCAGTGGACGAAGGATATCAAGAATGATTTTGTCAATTGGTTGGATAATTATCCTGATACCAAATTACCAATGTCAAGAAGTGAGTTAAATGCATATTTAAAATCTCACGGATATTAATTTTGAATGATTTGGCATGATTATCTGTTTTCGACTGCTTTTATTTCTCTTATTATTATTTGTGACAAGTTGCACATTCGTTGATTGTCAAAATGTAAATCGGCCATTTGAAACTGGTGCAGATTGGCCTATTTATGGAGGTAATAGCTATGGAAATAGGTACTCTCCTTTAGATCAAATTAATAGAAGCAATGTGAAGAACATAAAATTAGCTTGGACATATAATGCAACTAATAAAAAAACAACTGATAAAGGACAAATTCAATGTCAGCCAATTGTAATTAATGAAGTTTTATACGGGACATCGCCAAATCTTCGCTTATTTGCATTAAATGCTGCTACAGGAGCTGAAATATGGAGTTTTACTCCAGAAATAAGCAATAAAACACGTGGAAAAAATACCAACAGAGGGGTGGTTTATTGGAAAAAGGACAATGATGAAAGAATACTTTATACAGTAGGCTCTAAATTATATGCCATTAATGCAAATAAAGGCATACCAGTACCGACTTTTGGCACTAATGGTAAAGTTGATCTCCATGAAGGTGTAGGACAAGGGATTGATAAAGATATTACCTCATTATCTATAACCGCAACATCGCCAGGGGTTATATATAAAGATATATTTATTATTGGCTCTAGCGTTGGGGAAGGCGGTAATGCTGCACCGGGAACTATTAGAGCATTTAATGTAGAGAGTGGAGAATTACTTTGGACATTTCATACAATTCCTCATCCAGGAGAAAAAGGATATGATACATGGCCCAAAAAAGCATATCAAGAGATAGGTGGAGTAAATAATTGGGCCGGAATGGTTGTCGATTATCGTCGCGGAGCCATTTATTTTGGAACGGGTTCACCTTCTTCCGACTTTTATGGAGGAAATAGATCGGGTAGAAATTTATATGCAAACTGTATTCTTTCACTAGATGCGGCAACAGGTAAACTCAACTGGCATTATCAGACAATATTTCATGATTTATGGGACAGAGATATTTCCTGTCAACCTAATTTGTCAACAATAAATTTTCAGGGAGGTCAAGTGGATGTTGTTGTACAAGCTACAAAAGATGGGCTTTTATATGTTTTAGACAGAGATACGGGGAAATCACTTTTTCCAGTTGAAGAAAAACCTGTGCCTATTGGTGGTTTAAAACGGGAAGAACCTTGGCCAATACAGAAATTTCCTATAAAACCAAAGCCATTTTCCAGGCAAGTGGTTCTTGAAGAAGATATAACAAACCTGTCTGAAGAATCATATAACTATGTAAAAACTATCTTTAAGGAATATAGTACAGATAACAAATTTACACCTCCTAGCGAAAAAGGGACACTACTTTTCGGTTATAGCGGAGGGGCAGAATGGGGAGGAAATGCTATTGATAAAGAAGGGATTTTATATCAAAACGCCAATGAAGAAGCTTGGATTCTAGAGATGGTAAATATAGATAGTCTTAAACCTGAATCTGTCAATGATTTGGGAAATACTATTTATGCAAAAAATTGTATGATGTGTCATGGGATTTCTATGAAGGGAAGCGGGCTGTTTCCGAGTTTGGTCGATATAGCCGATCGTTTAACTAAAACAGAAATTCAAAAAGTTATAGCATCTGGAAGTGGTAGGATGCCAGCATTTAATCATTTGTCTAATGAAGAAGTCGATCAGGTTATTAACTACATAATGAACATTCCAAAGGATTCTGATCCTATTGAAGAAGAGCATTCTACATCACAAAAAGACCCATATAAAGCTGTTAAAAAAGAAGAGGCAGTTTTTGGATTTGAACCTAGGTACATTGTCAAAACATGGAAAAAACTAGTAGATGAAAACAACTATCCAGGGATAAAACCACCCTGGGGCACTCTTAATGCTATCGATTTAAAATCGGGAGAATATGTATGGAAAGTTCCTTTGGGAGAATATGAAGAATTGTCAAAAAAAGGAATCCCAATAACAGGGACCGATAATTATGGAGGGCCAATAGTTACTGCTGGAGGCGTTGTATTTATTGCGGCTACACGCGATGAAAAAATTAGAGCTTTTGATAAGGATACCGGAGAGGTACTGTGGGAATACAAATTACCTGCGGCTGGATTTGCCACACCCATTACCTATACAGTCAATAATAAACAATATTTAGTTATAGCTGCCGGGGGCGGTAGAGGATTAAAATATGGGGGGTATTATCTAGCCTTCTCTCTATAAAGTACAAGTATTTAAAATGAAATTTGTTATAAATAAATTAGAACCTATAAAATTAAAATATGAAGTCTATATACATACTATTATTAGTGATTTGTAGTGCAACTCTTTTAAGTTGTACAGAGTCTAAAAGCAAAGAAAGTAATAAGGAGCAAGAATCAACTTTATTGTCAATTTCGCACAAAAGTGCCTTTAAGGAAGTTGAAGAAGCTGTAAATGAACTAAGCAGCACTTTAATTGCTCCTAATCAGGATGTTTTAGCGCAGTTAACCGATCAAGAATTAACTTATGGTCATTCCAGTGGTAAAATTCAAAACAAATCAGAATTTATAGATGATTTGATGCATGGCCCTTTTGATTTCTTATCAATAACGCTATCCAAACAATCAATTCATATTGATGGAAATACAGCCATAGTCAGACATGTTTTTGAGTCGAAAGCTTCTAATGCCGATAAACCGGTAGATGTTAAAATTGGAGTTGTGCTTGTATATATCTATAAAAATAACCAATGGAAATTGCTCGCGCGTCAGGCTTACAAAGTTTAATAAAAAAATATCAACTATCTAATTTGTTACATTTTGAAAAAGAACTTGATAAATAAATTATTCATAGGAATTGCAATTTTATTATTAATTGCATTTGTCATCATGATATCACTGGGAATGATAGCCCAGTCGGGGCCATTGTTAATTAGTTTTTTTATAGTATTGGCCATGTTTTTTTACACGATTAAAGCACTGAGAGGTTTTGTTTATACAATTATGATTTTTGGTGTCGTTGCAATGGGGATGTATTATCCACAATATTTTATAGAGATTGGAGATTTTAAATTAACGGGACTTATTACTCCGCTCATTCAAATTATTATGTTTGGAATGGGGACATCCATGAGCACAAAAGATTTTATTTCGGTTTTTAAAACCCCAAAGGGAGTATTTATAGGTGTGACAGCACAGTTTATTATAATGCCGATTTCGGGTTTTATGCTGGCTTGGATTAGCGATTTACCGCCGGAAATTGCAGCAGGAATTGTTTTAATTGGATGTTCGCCAAGTGGAATGGCATCTAATGTCATGGCGTATTTGGCAAAAGCCAATTTGGCACTGTCCCTAACTATTACTTCAATTGCGACTTTATTGGCTCCATTTGTAACTCCTTTATTGATGAAATTATTGGCAGGAGAGTTTATTGAGGTAGACGTTTTATCAATGATGTGGGGAATTGTAAAAATGATTATTATACCAATTGGAGCAGGATTATTATTTAATAAAATTTTTAGAGGAAAAACCAAATGGCTCGATAAAGCCCTGCCTATTGTTTCTATGTTAGGAATAGCTTTGATAATTATAGTTATTACAGCTGCCGGAAGGGATAGTTTACTGGAGATAGGGCTTTTGCTAATTGTATTAGTCCTACTACATAATCTATTTGGTTATATAATGGGGTATTGGTATGCCCGGGGATTTAAGCTTTCAGAAAGCGACGCTCGTACAATTGCAATAGAAGTTGGAATGCAAAACGGGGGATTGGCTTCAGCAATAGCACATTCGGTCGGAAAAATTGCAACAATGGGATTGGCACCTGCAATTTTTGGACCTTTAATGAATGTTACGGGATCCATACTCGCATCTTATTGGCATAAACGCCCTCCGTTAGATGTAAATGAAGAAAATGAATAAGTCATTTTAATCGTATGATATGCAAAAAGTAATAACATTTGGAGAGATACTAATGCGGTTGTCGCCAATTGGAAATAAACGGATACAACAGGTAGAACAATTAGATTTTTATATTGGCGGAACTGAATTTAATGTAGCCGTGTCCTTAGCTAATTATGGGATAGATGTGAGACATATATCGAATATTTCAGATGACTTTTTGGGTAAGGCTATTCTAAACCGCATAAAAGCCTTTGGGGTTGATACTTCTTTTATAAATCGAGTAAAAGAACCCCTTGGACTGTATTTTTTAGAAACCGGAAGCTCGATTCGCCCTAGTAGGATTATTTATAATCGATTGAGTGGTGCTTTTTCTGTTATAAAACCGGAAATGGTAAATTGGGAAAATTCCTTAAGGGGAATAGGCTATTTTTATTGGACGGGTATTACACCGGGGATTTCCAAAGGGGCCTTAGAAACTTTGAAGCAAGGATTAAAACTGGCTTCAAAAAAAAACATGCAAATAATAACAGATCCTACATACCGGAAAAACCTATGGAATTATGGATTGAGAGGAGAAGAAGTATTGAGAAAGTTAATAACATATACACAAGTGTTTATAGGAGGGGTGAATGAAATAAATAAGCTTTTAAACACAAATTATGATAATCAAAAAAATGGCTTTATAGAGGCCTGCTTGCAATTAACCAAAGAGTATCCAAATATTGAAAAGATATTTGATAAAGTAAGAGTAGATGGAAATGCCTCTCAACAAATCATGTATGCGAGATATTTCAAAGAATCTTTCTATTATGAAACCTCCTTAATCGAAATAAATACTGTTGTGGACAGAATTGGAACCGGCGATGCATTTTCCGCTGGGATAATTTATGGATTGATGCAATATGATGATGACATACAAACATTGCATTTTGCACATGCAGCCTGTGCTCTTAAACATACAATACCTGGTGATTTAAATTTAGCTTCTATAAATGAAGTCTTGGAAATTAAGAAAGGGAATTACTCAGGAAAAATCAAACGTTGATTTCTAAAATTAAATGTAGCAATGAACTGCGAAAGGATAAAAGTGACTCAAAAAATGTATGAAACAGGAATAGTGCCTGTATTCCATCATCACGATATAGATGTATGCAAGTCAATTGTAAGCTGTTGTTACGATGCGGGTATACGAGTTTTTGAGTTTACAAACAGAGGAATCAATGCACAAGAAGTGTTTATTGAGTTACATAAGTATGCTCGTCATAATTTCAAAGACTTAATACTGGGAGCGGGGACAATAATGGATGCAGCTACAGCAGCTACTTATATCCAATATGGGGCAAATTTTATTGTTAGTCCTATTGTAGATCAACATATGGCAAAAACATGCAATCGCAGGAAGGTTGCATGGATACCAGGATGCTCTACTATTAATGAAATTTCAGTTGCAGAAGAACTGGGCGCCGAAGTCGTAAAATTATTTCCAGCTTCTATGGCAGGAGGAGCAGATTTTATTAAAATGATTAAAGGCCCAATGCCATGGACCAGCATCATGGCCACCGGAGGAATTGATGCCGAAATATCAGTAATCGAAAAGTGGTTTAGGGCAGGGGTTCATTGTGTTGGGCTTGGATCTCAGTTGTTTGTCAAAGACAATGAGGGTAATTTCAAATTGCCTATAATTAAAGCTAAAATAGAAGAGATTACGTTTTATATTAACGCATTAAAAAGGGACTAAAGAACTTAATATTCTTAATGAATATAAATTTAAAACCTTTGTATTTGATAATTGACTAAAACAGCACAGAAGTTAAACGCTTTCAAAGCTAATTCCGATAAGAGAAGAGCCCATGTATTATCAAAAATCTATCACGTGTTTTTAAGTTTTAT